>JAZDLL010000022.1:0-5306 GCA_043802105.1 Candidatus Omnitrophota bacterium | reverse complement strand
CCGGCTGAAACTAAACTTATCGCGCAGGCCAGGCTTGCTGGCGCGCGTTCCTCTAACGGTTTAGGAATGCTTTTATATCAAGGGGCACTTTCTTTCAGTCACTTTACGGATAAAAATGCGCCGATTCAAGTTATGAGGGCTGCACTAGAGAAAGGAGCGAAAAAACTATGATTGCCAAGATAATTGTCTTTATTTTTGGTTCGATTGCAGGCAGTTTTTTAAACGTTTGCATCCATCGCATGCCTAAAGGTGAATCCGTAGTTTGGCCGCGCTCGCATTGCCCGAAATGCCAGAAGAGAATACCGGGCTATGACAACATTCCTTTTATCAGCTTTCTATTGCTCGGCGGCAAGTGCCGTTTTTGCCGGCAAAAGATTTCTTTGCGCTATCCTTTGGTTGAACTATTAACTGCCCTCTTGATGGTGGCGCTTTTTGACCGCTTTGGCTTAAAATATGAATTTTTCTTATATATGGTTATGCTTTGGGGATTAATTATCGCCACTTTTGTGGATATCCCGCACCGGATTATTCCCGATGAGGTATCCGTGGGAGGAATGATCCTGGGTTTTATCATGGTTTCGGTAACCGGTTTTACCTTTGGTCCCTTAAAATTTACTTTTGCTCCCATGGCTAAATCGGCTTTAGGAATAATTGCCGGCGGTTTAATTATTTATGCTACCGGAGTGCTTTTTGATCTGGTTTATTTTAAACTGTTTAAGCATCCGGCGATTAACGGAGAAACCGAATCGATGGGCGGAGGGGATGTCAAGCTTCTGGCGATGATTGGCGCGTTTATGGGCTGGCAGCTGGCCATTTTAACTTTTTTCCTGGCGCCGTTTCTAGGTATCGTGGTGGGGATTATAAATTTGGTCACCAAAAAGGATCACACCATACCCTATGGACCATTTCTCTCAATAGCCGCTTTGGTTGTTTTATTCTGGGCGGATAAAATAATTTCTTTGATCATGCCTTATAGATAATTAATATGCCAGAATTAAATCTCGAAAGCTATCTTGCTGAAAGTATTTCCAGCGCCAATTGGAAAAATATTGGTTTTAAGAAGCGCGCCGGCGTTTTAATCCCGCTGTTTACCGTTTACTCCAGGAATAGTTACGGCGTAGGCGATTTAGGCGATTTAAAGTTGGTTATTGATTGGGCAAAATCAACCGCTAACTCTATCGTTCAGCTTTTACCGATGAATGAAGTGGGTGGGCTGTTTTGCCCCTATGACGCTTTAAGCTCTTTTGCCCTGGAGCCGGCTTATATTTGTTTAAAAAATTTTCCGGCGATTGCGAATAAAAAATTCAACTCCTCTTTGCCCGACGCTAATTATGTGGATTATACGTTAAAAGCTCAAAAGCTGCAGCTGCTTTGGGATGTTTATCTGAAGGCGGATTTAACGGAGGCTTTGGATTTTGAAGAATTTCAGCGGAAAAATGCTTATTGGTTGCCGGATTTTGCTCTTTTTAAGGTTTTAAAAGACTATTATCAGGGCAAGCCCTGGTATGAGTGGGAGCCGGGTTTTAAATACCGTCAGTCAGAACTGTTGCGGGAATTCCGGCAGGATAATATTGAGAAAATAACTTTTCAGATGTGGCTGCAGTGGATTCTTTTTAAGCAGTTTAAAGAGGCGAGTGTTTATGCGTGCTCCAATAATATTTTTATCAAAGGGGATTTACCGGTTTTGGTTTCCCGGGATAGCGCGGATGTTTGGAGCCATTTAGAATTTTTCAAGCTGGATTTTGCCGCCGGAGCCCCTGCGGATATGTACGCTGCTTTAGGGCAGCGTTGGGGAATGCCTACTTATAATTGGGAGGCGATTGCCCGCGATAACTATCGCTACATAAAAGAGAAGTTAAAATACGCTCAGGAGTTTTATAATATTCTAAGAATTGACCACGTGGTGGGGCTTTTTCGCATCTGGAGCATACCTTATCATGCCCCCCAGGAAAATCAGGGGTTAAACGGAGTTTTTGATCCGCTGGATGAGCAGCTTTGGAATCAGCACGGCCGAAAGATTTTAAGCGTTTTAGTGGCCAATACCAGGATGCTGCTTTGCGCAGAAGATTTAGGGGTAATCCCGAAATGCTGTACGGATACTTTGCTGGAATTTGGCATCCCGGGAAATGATGTGCAGCGTTGGGTTAAAGATTGGAATATACGTCATGATTTTTTGGGCTCTGGCGAGTATCGGCAGCTGGCCGTGGCCATGCTTTCCACCCATGATACGACTAACTGGAAGGCCTGGTGGCAGTATGAAGCCGGCACAGTGGATCAGGGGTTATTTATGAGAAAGTGCAATGATCGAAAAATTGATTTTTCCAGGGTGAGCTTAAAACTTTTCCAGCCCAGCCTTTCCTTCCACGGGCGTCTGCGTTGGGCAAGGCAGATTAATAGCGTCGATAAACTACTTTGGGAGTTGGGAAAAAGAAAGGAAGAGGTAGGGGATTTTATTGAGCTTTATGAAAATACCTTCGGAGAAAAAGAAAAACTTTGGAAGCTTTTGGGTTTTTCCGGCGCGCCAGCTGAGGAAGCTAGCGCAGAGTTGCTAGCCAGGGTAATGCAGTTAGTTTTAAACTCTCGGGCGATTTTTAGCATTAATTCTATCCGAGATTTTTTAAGCCTGGCGGATATCTTTAAAGGTGATCCTTATCAATACCGGATTAACGTTCCCGGGACGATTAGTCCGAAAAACTGGTCTTTACGGCTTCCGCTTAGCCTCGAGGAGTTGCTGGCGCATCCGCTAAATCAACAAATCCGCAAGATGGTGGTGGATTCCGGTAGAGTCTGACGCTCGACGTAATTCCTTGCACACTTTTGCCGAAAAATTTCGAATGCTCCTTTAGCAAAAATATAAAATCAATTAATAGCGGGTGGCGAAACTTGATTCGAGCAGCATCTCAAAAATCCCTGCCATAGGCAGGGGCGGGCACGGTTGCCCGTAATAAATGCTTAGGCAGAGAGGGAATTTTTGCTGAAGCGAAAATTTTCCACGCAGGGGAAAATCGAGCGGTGCTGCGAGAACAAGTTTCGGCAGGACCCGCTAATTATAAGGATGATAATTTAATGGCAAGATTGCAGGGAACAGAACATCATATTTCAAAATTAGTCGGTAAGGCGATGACTGACTATGAGATGATCGCCGATGGGGATAAAATAGCGGTGGCGGTCTCCGGAGGTAAAGATTCTTTGAGTTTGCTTAAACTTTTAAAAGACCGGCAAAAGTTTGTGCCGATAAAATACGAGCTTTTAGCCGTACATGTGGATATGGGGTATCCCTGTCATCATCCGAAAATGCTTGCCGAGTATTTCAAAAAAATCGGGGTAGAGTATCATATTGAAAAAATTGATATCTTAAAAGGCAAAAGCCGTAAAGATATCTCCTGTTTTTGGTGCTCCTGGAATCGCCGCAAAGCGCTTTTTGAGGTAACCAAGCGTTTTAATTGTACTAAACTGGCTCTAGGCCACCATAAGGATGATATTATTGAAACTATCCTTATGAATATGTTCTTTAACGGAGAGATCTCGGGGATGAACCCTAAGCAGGAACTTTTTAAGGGGGTGATCAAGATTATTCGCCCGCTGGCTTATGTGGATGAGGATTTAATCGTAAAATTAGCTAAAACTTTGGAATTCCCGCATCATAAATGCGTTTGCCCGAACGCTTTAACTTCTAAGCGTACCAAAATTACTAAAATGATTAGATCCCTAAAAAAAGATTGCCCCGACGTAAAGACTAATATTTTTAGAAGCATCAAAAGAATAAGATCGGAATATTTGCTTTAATCGCCAGGCCTACGGTGGTATAATAACTTTATGATTATTCTCATGGCAGGGTTATTTTTAATTTTAGCCGGATTTATCGTGGCCATCGTACTAAAAATTTCCTCTCAAGTTAATGAGCGGCTGAATCAGATGAATCAGTCCATCCAGGAGGCCAATAAAATCATCGGCCAGAATTTAGGTAGCGCCACGGAGGCCTTTGGCAATGTAAAAGAGCAGTTGGGAAAATTAGAGCAGACCAATAAGCAGATTATCGCTATCAGCCAGGATATCTCCAGTTTACAGGAGCTGCTGCGGGCTCCGAAATTCCGCGGGGCGATGGGAGAAACTTTTCTGGAGAATTTACTCTCCCAGGTATTGCCTAAAGAACATTATCAGGTTCAATATCGGTTTAAAAGTTCAGAAGCGGTAGATGCGGTTATTCGCCTGGGAGAGCGATTAGTGCCGGTGGATGCCAAATTCAGCTTGGAGAATTTTCAAAAGATGCTGGAGGCTGCCGATGAGCAAGTCAAAGAATCCTTCCGTAAAAAATTTGTTCAGGATATAAAAAATCGCATCAACGAAATTGCTGTAAAATATATCTTGCCTGCAGAAAATACTTATGATTTTGCCTTAATGTATATTCCGGCGGAAAATGTTTATTATGAAGTGATCATTAAGGAAGATATCTTCACTTATAGTATGTCCAAAAAAGTTATTCCTGTTTCCCCGAATACTTTTTACGCCTATTTACAGGTTATCTGTTTAGGGCTGCGCGGCCTTAAAGTCGAGGAGAACGCCAAGATTATTTTAAAAAGCTTAGGGGCTTTGTCTGTGGAAACAGAGAGGTTTAAAGAAGATTTTAATGTTTTGGGAAGCCATCTTTTAAATGCCAATACTAAATATACGGATGCTCAGAAACGTTTCGAAAAAGTTTCTGAGCGCTTAATTAATATCCAGGATACCAAGTCCCTAGGGTCTTGAGAAAACTAATTTATGATTTTTAACGTTCGCGTATCTGCCCGCGCCAGCCGTAACCGCGTTGAACAAATCGGAAACACTCTCAAGGTTTATTTAACTAAGCCGGCAGTTGACGGCTTGGCGAATGCGCAACTGATTGATTTATTAAGCACGCATTTTAAAATCAAGAAATATCAGGTGACAATTAAAAACGGGGAAAAATCACGCCATAAATTGGTGCAAATAAATGATGCCCTATAATCCGCTGGAAAAATTCAGGATAAGCTCGGTGATTTCGGCTTTTAGCTTGCGTCAGGACGGCAATATGTCTTTATCATTCGGGGATACCGCCGGCTCTTTAAAGAACCGCGAAAATCTTCTTTCCGGCCTGGGCATTGATTATCGAGATTTAATTACTGCCCAACAGGTGCACGGAAAGAATATCGAGTATGTGGCGCAAAAAGACCAGGGAAGCGGGGCTTTGGATTACGCCAGTTCCGTTAGCGATACGGATGGTTTTATTACCGATCAGCCGAAAGTTGCGCTAGCGATATTAACTGCGGATTGCTTGTCAATTTTTATTT
>JAZDLL010000011.1:0-3603 GCA_043802105.1 Candidatus Omnitrophota bacterium | reverse complement strand
ATCGTGTTTATCGCCAAAAAATTCAAGGATCTGGGTTTTAAGATTTTTGCCTCCAGCGGCACCGCTTCGGTTTTAGAGAAGAACAATATCCCGGCTAAAGTTTTACCTAAAATTAGCGAAGGCCGGCCCAACATCCTGGATTTAATGAAGGATGGTAAGATTCAGATGGTGATTAATACCCCCTCCGGTAGAATACCGCGCCAGGATGAAGTAAAGATCCGTTCCCAAGTAATTCTCTATAACATACCTTATACCACTACTATTTTTGGTGCGCAGGCCACGGTCAATGGTATTGAGATGCTGATCAAAAAAGATTTGGGGATTAAATCCTTACAAGAGTACCATAAAATGAAGTGTAAAAAAGTTAAATAGCCCTATTTATGCCAGAGCTACCGGAAGTGGAAACAATTAGAACTGATCTGAGCAAGATAATCTTAGGTAAAAAGATTATTCAGGTTAACATCTATAATTCTAAGGTGATTCGCCAGCCTCGGCCAACAATCTTTAAAAGGTCTCTGGAGGGCTTAAGCATTAAGCATATTTTGCGCCGGGGCAAGCTCTTAGTTTTAGAATTATCCAGCGGTAAGTTTTTGACGGTACACTTAAAAATGACCGGCCAACTGGTGACTCCCGGCGGATCTAAAAACAGCCGGGTGTCTTTTGTCCTGGAGGGGGGCAGAATTTTAGATTTTAATGATCAGCGTTTATTTGGAGAGCTGCGCCTGGTGAGCGATTGGAAAAAGCTGGAATTTGTTCAGCGGCTGGGCCCGGAACCATTTGATTTGACTTATGCTGATTTTAAAGATATGCTTTTTAAAAGGAAAACCGAAATTAAGCCGCTCTTACTGGAGCAGTCATTTATTGCCGGAATTGGCAACATCTATGCTGCCGAAATTTTATTCCGGGCTAAGATTAATCCCCGCAGCTCGGCGCAGAGTCTAACCCAAGAGGAACAACTGGCTCTCTATCAAGAAATACAAAAAGTATTAAAGAGCGCCATCAAGCATGGCGGTTCCTCGGTAGATGATTATGTGCGGGTTTCCGGAAAAAACGGAGACTATGCGCGTTTTCATCGGGTTTATGGGCGTCAAGGGAAGCCTTGTTTTGTGTGTTCAAGCTTGGTTCAGAGAATTGCTCAAGGGGGCAGAGGAACTTATTTTTGCGCTAACTGTCAACCCCGCTTAGCTGCTACGGCTACTCGGAGTCTTAAGAAAGGAAGAGCAAGGTGAAAAAACGCCTTAAGATCAATGGGATAATTATGGCTGGCGCAGCTTTGGCGATAGCGTTTTTCCCCAAGTTGTTCTTGCGGGCGGGTAATTGCGGCGGTGTTCAGGAAGAGGTTTTGGGTTTTGCGCTTATTTTTTTGGGACAAATCATCCGGGTTTCAGCGCGAGGATATAAGGCCGAGCATTCCCAGGATAGCCAAGCGTTAATCCAGGGCGGGCCTTATCAGGTGGTACGTAACCCCATGTATTTAGGGATATTCTTGATCGGGCTGGGCGTAGTGTTGGCGATTTTCAGGTGGTGGGTAGTAATAGTTTTTATCGCAGTTTTTATTCTTCGCTATCTTTTACTTATTGATCAGGAAGAAAAAAAACTGGGCATAATGTTCCCGCAAGCCTACCCCCCATATTGCCAAAAAGTTCCCCGCATCTTTCCTTCATTATTCAACATTATCAAATTAGATATTATTAAATATTTGCCGATAAAAATAATCTGGTTTAAAAAAGAAATCGGGTCGATGGTCACCCTGCTTTTACTTGTCTTGTTGGTTAGGTCTTGGCAGGAGATTGCCCAAGCAGGGTTAAAAACTTATCTTCAGCAACTCGCCTGGATCGGCCTAACCTTTATTTTATTTATTATTTTTGTAATCTTACTGAGTAAAAGGACAAACCGGAAAAATGAAAGCCGCGCAAGTTAAAGTTAAAATAATTTCTAACCAAAGGTTCAGCGGCAACTATAGGCATTTAGAATTCGAATCTGGCCTAATTGCTAAACATGCAATTGCCGGGCAATTTGTGAATATTAGAGTAGCCGATACTTTTGAGCCATTGCTCAGGAGGCCGATCAGTATTCATAGGGTGGTTACTTCAAAAGTTAAAATTATTTATGAAATCATCGGGAAAGGCACGCAGATTCTAGCGCAAAGAAAACCCGGTGAATTCCTGGATATCATCGGGCCGCTGGGCAACGGCTTTGATTATCCGCGCCCGCCGGCCAAAGCAACGGCGGCAAAAAATATTTTGATTGCCGGTGGCCTGGGGGTTGCGCCGTTGGTTTTTTTGGCGGAAAAATTAAAATCAAGCCAGCCCCTGGTTTTAATCGGAGCCGGCTCCCAAAAACAAATTCTTTGCCTGCAGGAATTTAAAGCCCTGGGTTGTACGGTTAAATTAGCCACTGATGATGGCTCCGTTGGGTTTAAAGGTAAGGTTACGGATTTATTAAGCATGGTTCTAGAGCAGACCAAGCCCTTGGGTTTATTTTCTTGTGGCCCGCGCCCCATGTTAAAAGCCGTTGCCCGGATTGCTCATAAAAATAAAATTCCTGCCCAGCTTTCTTTAGAAGAACATATGGCTTGTGGAATAGGGGCCTGCCTAGGTTGCGTGGTGGCGACTAAGACTGGTTATCAAAGCGTTTGTCAGGATGGCCCGGTTTTTTCCAGCGAGGAGTTAATATGGTAAAGCCCAAGAAACTAGATTTAAGCGTAAAAATAGGAAGCCTAAAGTTAAAAAATCCGGTGATGGTGGCTTCCGGCACCTTCGGCTATGCCCAGGAGTTTAAGGATTTTATCGACTTAAAAAAATTGGGAGCAATTGTCACTAAGACCATCACGGTTAGGGCGCGTCAGGGAAATCTTTCTCCCCGCACCTGTGAAACCCCGGCCGGCATGCTTAATTCTATTGGCCTGGAAAATCCCGGCATAAATAAATTTATCCAGGAGAAGCTTCCTTTTCTTAAAAAATTGGGTATTCCGGTGATTGTCAGCATTGCCGCCGAAGAAACTCCGGATGAATTTGCTAGTTTAGTTAAAAAACTAGATCAAATTCCGGAAGTTTCCGCCATGGAATTAAACATCTCCTGTCCTAATCTAGCGAAGGATAAATTAATTTCTCAGGACGCCAAAGCTACCTTGGAATTAGTTAACGCAGTGCGCAAGCTTACCAAAAAATGCTTAATTGTTAAGTTGTCTCCGAATGTCACCTCAATTACACAGATCGCCTTGGCTGCTCAGAGCGCCGGGGCCGATGCGCTGGCTTTAATTAATACACTTAGCGGCATGAGCATAGATGTAAATAAACGCATTCCTAAATTAGGTGCCTGGGTAGGTGGTTTAAGCGGGCCGGCCATCAGGCCGGTAGCGGTGAAGATGGTCTGGGAGGTGTATAATAAGATTAAGATTCCCATTATTGGGATGGGTGGTATAATGGACACCGAAAGTGCTTTAGAGTTTTTGATTGTTGGCGCGGCGGCAATCAGCGTAGGAACGGCAAATTTTGTTAATCCCCAAGCTAGTTTAGAGATAATCGCTGGCTTAGAGCAGTATATGTTAAAAAATAATATGCAGAATTTAAGTGCGCTTACCGGAAGATTAAAAGCATGCCA
>JAZDLL010000091.1:0-2131 GCA_043802105.1 Candidatus Omnitrophota bacterium | reverse complement strand
CTTAAAAAACCCCCAATCTAAAGGCGGCAGGTCTTTATTTAAAATAAACCTGCCGATCTCATAAGCGGCCCAGGTGATAAAAGGAATGGTTGGCGGAAGGGAAAGATTGGTGCCCAAAAGAATAGCTATTTTATTAGCCGGCCGCACGATAATTGCCGCCACCACCACCAGAATTGTATGCAGCCCGTAAATCGGCAAAACAGAGATAAACGCACCGATCCCGGCGCCCAGAGCCACCTCATGCGGGCTGCTGTGCTGACGGATAAGCTTAACCAGGATTTTTTTAAATTTAAATTTCAACTGCGTAGAATTGCTCGCGCTTGGTCAACCAGCTCAGAAATTAATTCTTTTACGGAGACTATTTTTTGGATGCGATAAGCATTGCTTCCGCACATGGCAAAACCTTTATCCAGCTGGCCACGGGAGGCGTTCAGCAGGGCTTTGGCAATACAATAGTTTACCTTCTTAGGATCACAGGTGTATAAACAATGGTACTGGCAATCAAAATCAATCCGCGCGCCCTGGATAATGCGCTTAACAAATTCATTGCGGATAACTCTACCCGGCAGCCCGACCGGGCTCTGAATCACCACAATATCTTCCTGCTTGGCGGCCAAATACGCCTCTTTATATTCCTGGGCCACATCGCATTCATGCGTACAAACAAAACGCGTGCCCATTTGCACCCCGCTGGCACCTAAGCGTATAAATTTAGCAATATCTTTACCGTCAAAAATTCCTCCGGCGGCAATTACCGGAATCTTGGTCGAGCCACTCTGGAATCCTTGCGCAACGCTGACCACTTTTTGCAGAATATTTTCCAAAGTAACATTTTCTTTATCTTCAAGCTCCGCTAAGCTATACCCTAAATGCCCTCCGGCCAACGGCCCTTCTACAATCAAGGCATCCGGAAGGCGCTTGTACCTTCTTTGCCAAGTACTACAAATAATGCTGGCCGCCCGGGCGCTGGAAACAATCGGGATTAATTTAGTTTTGCCATTTTTGATTAAAGCCGGCAACCTTAGCGGCAAACCCGCTCCGGAAATAATCACATCTACAGATTCCTGCTGGGCAATATTAACCAGCTCTTCATAGTTAGTCAAAACGCACATAATATTAACACCGAATGGATTTTTAGTTTTTTGGCGGGTTTTGCGAATGCTCTCGGTAAAAGATACGCAGGAGCGCTCAGGATAACTTAATTCGGTAATTTGGAGTTCCTCACCCAGGCCCACGGCGGCAATCACCCCCAAAGCCCCTTGGTTAGATACCGCAGAAACCAAAGATGAATTGGAGACCCGCACACCCATACCGCCCTGAATAATCGGCAGCTGAATCTTTAAATCTCCGATTAATAAATCCTTAAACTCAGCATTCATTGTTATTCTTTCTTTTAAAAGAATTGACCTAAAAATACGGAAGGTTGAATTCTTAATTTTACTAAATAATGACCCCAGACAATCTTTATAATTATATACACAATAACCGATTATATCAAGGATATTCTGAATTTTACCAGGCTACCGGAAAATAGTCTTTTAGAAACTTGCCGCACCAATGCTGGCCGGTAATTATCCCGTTAAAAAACGGATCGCACACCCTGGCCGCCCCATCAACAATGTCTAAAGGTGGCTGAAAATCATGCCGCTCTTGCTTGCGCAAAGAAAGAGCCGCCGGATCCTCATCCGTCACCCATCCGGTGTCCACGGAATTCATAAAAATCCCGCATTTGGCCAGGTCGCTGGCGCTGGTATGGGTTAACATATTCAGGGCCGCCTTAGCCATATTGGTATGCGGATGGCGCTCGGTCTTAATATAACGCGAGAATTTCCCTTCCATCGCCGATACATTCACAATGTGCTTTTGCCCGGTATATTGACGTTTCATCATGGCAGATAATTTATTACATAACACAAAAGGCGCAATCGCATTTACCAGCTGGATCTCAATCATCTCCGCGGTGGGTACCTGGCCCAAACAAAGCCGCCAACTGTTAGTTTGACGCAAATCTACCTGCTGTAAATCCGCATCCAATGCGCCTTGAGGAAAAACTTTTTCCGCAGGCAAAGTATAGTCATAGGCATAAGGAATCTGGGAGAGTTTTGCCGATGCAAAAAGACCCACCCCCGGG
>JAZDLL010000069.1:0-4366 GCA_043802105.1 Candidatus Omnitrophota bacterium | reverse complement strand
GGTAGGCGCGCCTTGCGGCATAATCATAAACTCCTGAATATCTAAGTTGTTATCCGCATGCATGCCTCCGTTTAAAATATTCATCTGGGGAACCGGTAAAATTTTTGCTTTTTCACCTCCGAGAAAGCGATAAAGCGGCTGTTTTTTAGCCAACGCGGCGGCTTTGGCTACGGCCAGCGAAACCCCCAAAATAGCGTTAGCCCCCAACTTAGATTTAAACTCCGTACCGTCAAGCTTAATTAAAAGCTTATCAATCTTAACAAAATCAGCTGCTTGCCCCGCAATAGCAGAATTAATTAGGGTGTTGACATTAGCCGCTGCCTTTAATACCCCTTTGCCCATATACCTGGCCGGATCATTGTCCCTTAACTCTAAAGCTTCTTTGTCTCCGGTGGAAGCGCCCGAAGGAACGGCAGCGCGGCCTAAGATACCATTGGTTAAAAGACAGTCTACCTCGATGGTGGGATTGCCGCGTGAATCCAGAATTTCACGTGCAAAAACGCGTTTAATTTTAGCCATTTTGATCTCCTTGATTAACATTTTTTCAGACAACTTATTAATTATACACACAAAAAAACCTAAGTCAAGGAAGAAAAGAATTGACTTAAGGTTCCGGATATGTTATTTTCAATATATTCGAAATATTTTTATCGAAAAAATGGAGCAGCAATGAATTGGAAAAAATTTAGATTCTACGTAAAGCTGCATTGGCTAAAAGCTCTGCTCATTACTTTCCTGGGCGGCTTAGCGATTTCTCTGGTATTTTTCATTACTATCGGCCTGCGCGCCTGGAATGAATCTGAATCCTACCTTAGGCAATCACAGCTAGCCATGATCCCTCTGCAAGTATATCTGCAGGTAATCCTGGGATTAATTATGGCGGCCACCTACTCCTATATGATGTACTGGCTCTATTTTAAGCGCGGAGCTTCATCCTTTTCCCAAACTAATAAAAAAGCCGTTTCTGGGGGAGATATCGGAATTACCTGGGCGGACGTGATTGGAATGGACGAAGCCAAACAAGAAGCCCTGGAAATCGTTAAATTGATCACCGATCGCGCCAGCCTTCAGCGGATCGGCGGAAAAATCCTTAAAGGTATTCTTATGCTGGGCCCGCCGGGCTGCGGAAAAACTTACCTAGCTAAAGCTATCGCAACGGAAGCCAAAATTCCTTTTATTTCCATGTCGGGTTCAGAATTTGTAGAGATGTTTGTCGGTGTAGGAGCTGGGCGCGTACGTTCTCTTTTTAAAAGGGCACAGCAGCTGGCAGAGCTAGAAGGTGGTTGTATTATCTTTATCGATGAAGTCGATGCCATCGGAGCAAAACGTAGTTTGGGCGCAGGTTTCGGAGGAACCACCGAACATAACACTACACTAAATCAGCTGCTCGTGGAAATGGACGGCCTAAAAGATAAGGATCATAATATTATTTTAATCGGCGCCACCAATGCCCCTGAATCCAGCCTCGACGCAGCTCTGCTGCGACCGGGAAGATTCGACCGCAAAATATACGTAGATAAGCCTAATCTCGAAGATCGCCAAAGACTTTTTGCTTATTATCTCAAAACAGTTAAATATGACCCAGTGGATGTCAAGATTGACCGGCTGGCTAGAATCACTGTCGGACAGAACCCAGCGGATATTGCAAATATCGTACGCGAAGCGGCGTTAATTACTGTGCGCAATCAGAGTGAATTAATTTCTATGAAAGAAATCGATGAAGCGCGGGAAAGAATCGCTCTGGGCATCAAACGCAGGGTTAAGTTAAGCGATAAAGAAAAATGGCAAACTGCCTATCATGAAAGCGGCCACGCGATTATTACCTACCTGCTTGCCCCTTCCAAAGATGTCTTTAAGATCACGATTACCCCGCGTGGCCCAACCGGCGGGGCAACCTGGATTCCGGAAAGAGAAGATACTTTTATCGAAGATTCCAACAACCTACTCAGCAAAATCAAGATTAGCCTGGGTTCATATGCTGCCGAAAAAATAAAATATAACGCTACTACCACCGGCGTATACGGAGACTTTTCCAGCGCCATGCACTACGCCCACAACATGGTCTGGGTTTGCGGTATGGGTAAAAGCGGATTTTTAGGCAACTGGGAGATTGCGGATAAAATTTCTGAAGAGGTCAAAGCCAAACTCGACTATGATGTCCAAGATATCTTAAACTCTTGTTTAATGGAAGTAACCACGCTATTGAAAAAAGAAGAAGCCCTGATGGATCGGCTGGCCAAAGAGCTGGTAGCCAAAGATGAACTTAATTATGACGAAATCGAAGCCATCTTCAAAGAGTTTGGTAAAAATCGGCCTTAAGCTCCTGCCCCTGGTTTTACTCTTATCCGCCTGCAACTCCTCTGTTAAGCCATCATTCTTAAAAGAAGACATTACCCAGGCGGTACAGGATATCTGTAAAAAAGAATATAAATTGGATACCACGACCAAACTTGTAGGCAACACCCTTTGGGTCTATATGCCGCTGGAAGGGATTATCTCTAAACCCGAGAAACCGGAAAAATATATCGAAAGGTTTTTATTAGAAGACAAGGAAAGCTCTCTGGATGAAAAAATATTAAAGGTTAATTATTTTGTCCAGCCGACAGCGGAAAAAGAAAAGTTTCAGGAGATGGGTTTAGATAAATCCGTCAACGAAAAGATTTTCAATGTACTGCAGGTTATCCGCCGCGTGTTTTTTAGTCTGGGCGGCTCTAAAAAAGAAACTCCCCAATTTTTCTGTATTGTTACCGCCGATATTAAAAACGGATTTGAAATAAAACAAATTTTTTATTTACTAGACTTAAAAAAACTATCCTACAGTTTTATCTCTCAGACCGAATATCAACATCGCATTATCCAAAACTCGGTAATTTCCGCAGAGATCATCGGGGATCACACCGGCAGCCACTTAATTTATCAGGATATAACTTTGGAGGAGTTCATTGCCCAGCAAATTCGAAACCGGATAAAACTTAAATTTCAAAAACCGGAAGTCGAAGGCAACGCCGATATCGATAAGGAAGTTTTAAAGATCGTTGCTTATACTTTAGATGCCTACCAATTTAAAGATTTTTCTCTTTTGGAGATGGATAACTTGGCCACCGGAAGAAAAACAATCCTTAACCAAACATCGATCTGGGCTAATTTAAAAGAGTAAAGATTTTAGCTTGCCGCTGATAAATAATTTAATGGCCTGAGGATAAAGCTTGTGCTCTAAAGAATGGATTCTTTTCTCCAAAGAAGCCAAACTCTCCTTGCTCCTAATCTTAATCTTTTGTTGCAGAATAACCGGCCCGTGGTCAACCTGGTCATCGATAAAATGCACCGTTACCCCCGTAAAGTCGGCTCCGGAATCAAAAGCATCTTGGATGGCGCAAGCCCCCTTAAACGCAGGAAGTAATGAAGGGTGAATATTCATAATGCGGTTACGGTAGCGCTTAACAAAAACCGGGCTAAGTAAACGCATAAAACCTGCTAAAACAATTAAATCTATCTTATAATTTTTTAATCTCTGAATAATTGCGGCTTCAAAGTCAAGCCGGCTGGGAAAATCTTGGCGCCTAACTAAAACCACCCGCACCCCTGCTCTTTGTGCGCGCTTAATTACCGCAGCTTGCGGTTGGTCGCAAACCAAAATCCGCAGCTTGGCTTTAATCTTATTCTGCTTGATGGCCCGGGCAATCGCCGAAAAATTACTGCCTCGGCCGGAAGCAAATACCGCTAAATTCATTCCCTTATCCTTATAGTTTTAGCCGGGCAAACCTTTACGCATTCTTGACAGGAAGTACATTTATTATAGTCAATCATCGCCAGATTATCAACAACATGTATGGCGTCAAATTTACAGGCCTTCTCGCACAATTTGCAGGCAATACAGC
Source organism: Candidatus Omnitrophota bacterium (assembly GCA_043802105.1). Lineage (GTDB taxonomy): Bacteria > Omnitrophota > Gorgyraeia > Gygaellales > Profunditerraquicolaceae > UBA6249. The sequence continues at coordinate 488 of JAZDLL010000069.1, read as the reverse complement.
CCACCTCACAAACGCTTTTAACATCTTTGCCTAAATCGTGCGAGCTGCAAGCTACATAAACCGTATTGGTTACCGGAACCAGCGCAAATATTTTCTTCGGGCAGACCAAAACGCATTTATTACAAGCGCGGCATTTAAGTTTATCCACTACCGGCAGAGCTTGCGCCGACATACTAATCGCATCAAACGGACAGGCTTTTACGCAGGTGCCAAAACCCAAACAAGCAAAAATACAACTCTTCTGCCCGCCTAAAACTAAATTTGCGGCAATACAATCATTAGCTCCGTCATATAAATATTTATCCTTAACCTTTAAACCGCCATTACAATATAAAATAGCGATTTTCTTGCTTTGTTTAGCCAGCGCCAAGCCCAAAACCTTGGCAATCTGCTCTCTAGACTCATCAGTACAAACCCGGCAGCCCTCGACAACGCTCTTGCCGCTTACCAGGCTTTCGGCAAAACCAAAACAGCCCGGATTTCCGCAG
>JAZDLL010000068.1:0-2463 GCA_043802105.1 Candidatus Omnitrophota bacterium | reverse complement strand
TTTCTGAAATTAACCGAAAAAGATTCATCGTTAAAAGCGCTCTCTTTTAACACGTCGCCGAAGGCCTTTATAGTGCCGCGATCAGGAAAAATCAGCCCATCCAGCATCTGTAAAAACGTAGACTTACCAGACCCATTGGCGCCAATAATCGCGATTTTCTCCCCCTGCCGGATATTAAGAGTAATGCCGCATAAAGCGGGAAATTTAGCCAGATAAGAATAAGTTACATCTTTTAATTCGAACAGGTAGTTATCCATGAGATCCTTTCAAAGCTTTACCACATAAGTCACATACAGGGTGATCAGGAAAATTGCTCCTGAGCAGGCCAACCACAGCCAGTCTCCAAATCGCATCTTAAAATCATCCAGTATAAACGGCTCTCCCCGATATCCGCGGGAAAGCATGGCTTTATACACATCTTCGTTTAATTGATACGACCTGGCCCAAAGAAAAGCTATGTTCCAAGCCACAATTTTCTGCCCTTTTTTATAGTGCGCCACCAAGCCAACGCGGCTTTTAATCGCGCGATACATATTTTCCAATATCTCAACAAACAAATATACATATCGATAACACATGCCGATAGTCATAACAAAGATTTGCGGAATTCCTACAATGCGCAGCACTTTCAGAAGCTCAAAATGTCTGGTCGTAATACTCAAAAGCACGGCAAAAGACACCGAGGTAATAACCCGCATTACAAATAAACCGGCGCCCGCTAGGCCCTGACGGGTAATTTCAAAAATAAACCCCAGGATTCTAAAGGTAATAACTGCCTGGCCCGGGCTAAAAAAGCTAAAGAGCGCGGGAATCGCAATAAAAAGTGAAAATAAAGGGATAAAAACCCAAGTCCTCTTTAAAAAGAACCCCAGGCGGATCCGCGAGCAATAGGTTAACAAAAGACATATTGCATACAAACACAGTAAAACAAGAATATTCTTAGCTAGCAGCACTTGGATAATAAACAACAATACTGTTATTGCCTTTACCCGCGGGTCAAGGGATTGTAAGAACCCCTTTTGGCTGGCGTACTGGTCGGCAAAGATTGTTTCTTTTAAAAAAGATAGAGCGCCCATAATCGAGCGCTCTATAAAATTATTGCTTTTTAACCCCACTTAGTCACCTTTTTTTACCAACAGCTTGCCGATGCGTAATATCGCAAAGACAACAAGGATTATCCCCACTATTGCTGATATTATATAGGCAAAACTTAAGTGCGGCAAACCCTTTTCTTCCCAGCCTTTAAAAGCATAATCAGGCATAGGCGCGTTCCAAAGATTGGATAGTTTTTCAAAACCTTGGGGAACATACCCCGCGAGTTTTTTTATTTCATTAGTTCCCCACTCGCCCCAGGCGGTACCAGCTTTAAAATGTTCAGGCAATAACAACCCTAGCGGCGAAAGCAGTATTAATACTGCCAGACCTAACCAAAGCTTTGTGGTAATTTTCATGGGTTTAGCTTCCTCTTTTCAAGGAGCTCCGGTGACTGTTTTTGCAGGTATTTTATGACCAGAGCGGTCACCACAGCTTCCACCCAGCCAAAGATTAAAAGATGTTCGCCAACCATTGCCGGTACCGCTACATTTAACCCATATGGACAGTACAAAGCCTGGCCAATTGCAGTATGATGCAGCAGAGGTTGTAATCCAAATTCAATTCCAGTAAATAAGGCGGCTAGGTTAAGAGCAAAATATCCCGCAACTCCGGCCGCTATCACTCTCCTCTTTGCCCCTATCGACGCATTATAACTAATCGCTTTATAAATATAATAACCCGCAAAAGGCAAAACAAAAGCCATATTGAAGCAATTGGCTCCTATTGCGGTAATCCCGCCGTCTCCGAATAACAGCGCTTGAATAACAAGTGCAACAGTTATTGCAATGCAAGCCGCCCACGGCCCCAGAAGTATGGCCGCCAGAACGCCTCCCACCGCGTGCCCTGTTGAACCCCCGGGTATAGGCACATTAAACATCATAATCACGAAACTAAATGCGGCGCCTATTGCCAGCATCGGCACCTGTTTTATTTGCAGCGTTTTCTTTACTATCTTTGAAGCAATAGTCCAGATGGGTAGCATTACGGCAAAGAAAAACCCGCAGGTTGCCGGCCCCAGATATCCGTCTGGTATATGCATAGTTTCTCCTCTTTAGGAAGTATAAATGAAGATTAAAACCAGGACTGTCTAGGATTTTTAAGGTCAAAAATAGCTGTGGAGGCCCGGCAGGATAAAATTAACGCCGACGAAGGAGGCTATCGCAGTGGCCATGGTAACATCCTGCCGTTCTTCGCTGCGTTATTAATCGCCTTTAAAACTTCAGGGTGTGGGCTTCTTTAAATAATTTCCGGGATTCCTTGAGCTTCATCAAACCGGTTTCTCCTTTTTCAACCTATTATGAATATACTCGATCATCAGCATCTTATGATGTATATCCATTGTCAGGAATTCTACCCCTGTTTCATAGT
>JAZDLL010000047.1:0-5503 GCA_043802105.1 Candidatus Omnitrophota bacterium | reverse complement strand
ACTGAAGATCTCGGTATCAAGCTGGAAAATGTTGATATTGAAGACTTGGGCCGGGCTAAAAAAATAAAGATCGACAAAGAGAATTCCACCATTGTTGAAGGTGCGGGCAAAAATGCCGCGATCAATGCTAGAATCGCTCAGTTAAAGAAACAAATCGATGATACCGATTCAGACTATGATAAAGAGAAGCTGCAGGAACGTTTGGCTAAATTAGCCGGCGGAGTGGCAGTGATCAACGTTGGCGCAGCCACCGAAACCGAGATGAAGGAAAAGAAGGCTCGCGTTGAGGATGCCTTGCATGCCACGCGCGCAGCTACCCAGGAAGGCATTGTTCCTGGCGGCGGCGTAGCGTTCATCCGTACTATTGCGGCTTTAGAGAAGCTAAAGCTGGAAGGCGATGAGAAAATTGGTGCGGATATTGTAAAACGTGCGATTGAGGAACCTTTAAGGCAAATTGCGCAAAACGCCGGCTTGGAAGGCTCCGTGGTCGTACAAAGAATCAAACAGGAAAAGACCAATATCGGTTATGATGTTAGCCAGGATGCTTATGTGGATATGATTGATGCGGGCGTAATTGATCCGACAAAAGTTACGCGCTCAGCTTTACAGAACGCTGCTAGCATTGCGGCATTGTTACTTACTACTGAGGCTTTGATTGTGGATAAGCCAGAAAAAGATGAGAAGATGCCTGCCATGCCTGGTGGAATGGGTGGTATGGGTGGTATGGGTGGCGGAGGAATGTATTAATTAAACCCTTAAAAAATTAGGGTTTAAATACGAAATATACAACAAACGGCTGGTCTTAAATAAAGATCAGCCGTTTGTTTATTGCGGCTCCTATAACTTCCAAGCCGCCATATAAATTAAATATGTATTGACAAAACCTGTTGATTAATATAAAATTAAGAATCTTATCAACAAATTCCCAAATGAGGCTAAATATCCATAACTTGTTGCAAAACAACGGTTTAATATCATAATAAGGAGAATTTAAGATGGCAGAGTGGATCGGCATTAACAGACGCGCAAGAAGATGCTATGGTTTTGATGAGGTGGCTTTAGTTCCCGGGGCTCAAACCGTAAATCCAAACGAAGTCGATACTAGCTTTAAATTTAACGGTAAAAACTTTAAAATACCTATTTTGGCCGCCGCGATGGATGGAGTGGTAGATGTAAAGTTTGCCATTGAAATGTCGCGTTTAGGCGGGATTGCGGTTTTAAACCTGGATGGAATTCAGACGCGTTATGAAGATCCGGATGAGGTGCTGGAGGAGATATCTAAGGCAACTCCTCAAAAAGCTACCGAGTTAATTCAAATGGTTTATACCACTCCGATTAAAGAAAAACTGGTTACCAAGAGGGTCGCGGAAATTAAAAAAGCCAGGGCGATGGCGGTGGTTAGTTGTATCCCGGCTAATGCCGAGAGATTTTCGAAATTAGCCATGGCTGCCGGAGCAAATATTTTTGTCATTCAGTCCACCGTGGCCACCCTTAAACACCTCTCTAAAGAATATAAAACATTGGATTTAGTTAAGTTTTGTAAATCTATAAAAATTCCGGTTATTCTGGGAAATTGTGTAACCTATGAAACTACCCTGGAGCTAATGGGAACGGGAGCCAGCGGTTTACTGATCGGCGTAGGGCCGGGCGCTGCCTGTACTACCCGCGGGGTATTAGGTATCGGGGTCCCCCAGGTTACGGCTACGGTGGATGCCTCCGGAGCGCGTGATTTTTATTTTAAGCGTACGGGAAAGTACGTTTCCATTATTACTGACGGGGGGATGAACCGCGGTGGGGATATCTGCAAGGCTTTTGCCTGCGGAGCGGATGCCGTAATGATTGGCTCAAGTTTTGCCCGAGCTAAAGAAGCTCCCGGAAGAGGTTTCCATTGGGGGATGGCTACTTCACATGTTAATTTACCCCGCGGAACCCGGATTCAAGTGGGGACGACCGGAGCATTAAAAGATATTTTACTTGGGCCGGCAAAAGTTGATGACGGCTCACAAAACCTCTTAGGGGCTTTAAGAACTTCCATGGGTTCATTAGGAGCATCGAACTTAAAAGAAATGCATGATGTAGAAATAATTATCGCGCCTTCCATCCAAACTGAAGGTAAAATTTTTCAGGTAGGCCAAAGAGTAGGAATGGGGAAATAAATTGAAGAAAAAAGCCAGGTTTAAAAAATCACAGGAAAGGAATAACGGGGTGACTAGACAAACAATACTAATTTTAGATTTTGGTTCGCAATATACGCAATTAATTGCCCGGCGTGTAAGAGAAAATAAGGTTTTTTCAATCATTATTCCTTACAATACTCCGGCCAAAGAGATTGCCGCCTTAAATCCTAAAGGAATCATTCTTTCCGGAGGCCCGGCTTCGGTGGTGGATAAAAAATCGCCTTATCCGGATCTAGGCATTTTTAAATTAGGGGTACCGATATTGGGCATCTGCTACGGAATGCAGGTAATTTGTGAACTATTGGGAGGCAAGGTCAGGCACACCCGAGAGCGGGAATATGGAAAAGTAGAATTGTTTATTGATGATAACCGGGATCTTTTTAGCCATCTGCCGGGTAATTTTACCTGCTGGGCTAGCCATGGTGATTATGTAACCAAAATGCCCTCCGGATTTCATACTATCGGCCATACCACCAATACTCCGATTGCGGCAATTTCCAACCAGAAAAGAAAAATATTTGCCGTGCAGTTCCATCCCGAGGTAACGCATACGGAAAAAGGTAACCAGATTTTGAGCAACTTTTTATTTAAAGCCTGCGGTGCCTCCAGTAAATGGACGATGCAGTCCTTTATTAAAGAATCAATCATTAATATTAGAAAAACCATCGGTAAAGATAAGGTGGTGTTGGGTCTAAGCGGCGGGGTGGATTCATCCGTGGCGGCTTTATTAATTCACAAAGCCATCGGTAAAAATTTACGCTGTATTTTTATCGATAACGGGTTGCTCAGAAAAGGGGAAGCCGACCAGGTAAAAAGCGTTTTTAAAGATATGTACCATCTTAATTTAAGCTATGTGGATAGGGGCAAGAGGTTCCTTGAGCGTTTAAAAGGGATAACTGACCCGGAAGAAAAGAGAAAAATTATCGGAGATGAATTCATCAAAGTTTTTGAAGAAGAGGCAAAAAAAACCAAGGGAGTAAAGTTTCTGGGCCAAGGTACTCTTTATCCGGACGTGATTGAATCTGTTTCGCCTACCGGGGGCCCAAGCCGTAAAATAAAAAGCCACCATAATGTCGGAGGCTTGCCGGCGCAGATGCAGCTAAAGCTTATTGAGCCATTAAGAGAATTATTTAAAGATGAGGCGCGTCAGATCGGTACCCAGTTGGGGTTGCCGGAGAATATTATCCAGCGGCAGCCATTTCCCGGGCCGGGGCTGGCGGTAAGGATTATCGGAGAAATCAATTCTGCGCGTTTGGATCTTCTGCGCGAAGCAGATAAACGGGTAATTGAAGAAATTTCAAAAGCCGGGCTATACGATCAGATCTGGCAGTCTTTTGCCGTATTGCTTCCGATTAAAAGCGTAGGCATTATGGGTGATGAGCGTACCTATGAAAATGTCGCAGCTTTACGCTGTGTTTCCAGTTTTGACGGCATGACAGCGGATTGGGTAAAACTTCCCTATGAAGTTATGGAGAGAATATCTAACCGCATCATTAATGAAGTAAGAGGGATTAATCGAGTTGTTTATGATATAAGCTCTAAGCCTCCGGCCACTATAGAGTGGGAATAAAATAGTTTGAGTACCCGCAATGTCGCACTCTGAATTTGTCCACCTGCATCTGCACACACAGTACAGCCTTCTTGACGGAGCCTGCCGTATACCCGAGATACTAGCCATTGCTAAAAGTTTTAAAATGGATTCTTTGGCGATTACCGATCATGGCAGCATGTTCGGGGCCATTGAATTTTATCTGGAAGCGCAAAAAGCCGGCATTAAACCCATTATTGGCTGCGAAGTTTATGTGGCCCCCCAAAGCCGACTAGAGAAAGGCGGAAGCGGGATAGAAGACGCCGCTTTTCACTTAATCCTCTTAGCCCGCAATGAAGAAGGGTATCATAATTTAATGAAGTTGGTCTCCATCGGCTATCTAGAAGGATTTTATTACCGGCCGCGCATTGATAAAGAGGTCCTCACTCAGTATGCCTCGGGATTAATCGGCTTAAGCGCCTGCCTTAAAGGAGAGATTGCCTGCTTGATAGCGCAGAAGCGTTTTAATGATGCTCTGAAAGCTGCCGATACCTATCAGAGTATACTGGGAAAAGGAAACTTTTATTTGGAGATCCAAGGTAATTCTATTCCCGAACAGAAAATTGTAAATGCCGGGATGGTTAAAATATCCCGCCAGCTGGACATTCCTTTAGTGGCTACCAACGACGTACATTATCCTACCCAAGACCGGGCCGCGGCCCATGAAGCGCTGTTGTGTATTCAAACCCAAACCACTCTGGATGATCCTAAACACATGCGTTTTCAAACGGAAGAATTTTATTTTACCTCACCGGACCAAATGAAGAAGCTGTTTAGTGAATATCCGGAGGCGATAAAAAATACTCTGGAGATTGCCGCCCGCTGTAATCTGGAGCTGGATTTTACCCAGATGCATCTACCTAAATATTCTCCTCCGGGGGGAAAGAATAAAGAAGATTTCCTGCTGGAGTTGTGCGAGAAAGGTTTAACCGAGAAAAATCTCAAAAATAATCCTGAGGTGCAAATCCGGCTGGATCATGAATTAAAAATAATCAAACACATGGGGTTTATCAGCTATTTTTTAATTGTGTGGGATTTTATTGCTTACGCTAAAAGCCAGTCTATACCGGTGGGCCCCGGAAGGGGTTCTGCCGCCGGAAGCCTGGTGAGCTATCTCTTGGGGATTACGGATTTAAATCCGCTCAACTACGGCCTGCTTTTTGAAAGATTCTTAAATCCTGATCGCCTGGGGCTGCCGGATATTGATATTGATTTCTGCTACGAGCGCCGGCAAGAGGTGATTGATTATGTGACTAACAAATACGGACAGGAAAATGTCGCTCAAATTATTACCTTCGGAACGATGCAGGCGCGCGCTGTAATCCGGGACGTCGGGCGGGTAATGGCGGTGCCTTATGCCGATGTTGACCGGATTGCCAAGATGGTCCCCGCCGAACTTGATATGACCCTTAAAAAAGCCCTGGAGAGCGAGCCGGAACTAAACCACCTTTATAAAAATGATCCGGTAATTACTAAACTGATTAATATTGCCCTGTCTTTGGAGGGATTAAATCGCCATGCCTCGGTCCACGCGGCCGGAGTAATTATCGCGGATAAACCGTTAAATAATTACATGCCTGTGTTTAAAACCGGTGACGATCAGATTACCACCGGCTATAGCATGGGGACACTGGAGAAGATCGGACTGCTCAAGGTTGACTTTCTGGGTTTAAGAACGCTTACGGTAATTGATGAAACTCTCAAGCTAATAAAAAAAATCCGCGGCCTTCAAATTGAT
>JAZDLL010000046.1:0-2171 GCA_043802105.1 Candidatus Omnitrophota bacterium | reverse complement strand
TTTGACCGTTTGATTACTCAAAATATAATTTCTATGCCCGGGGGAACCTGCCGTTATGGTTTTATGCTTAATCATCAGGCAGGGATATTGGATGATCTGATTGTTTACCGGATTAATAAAACTAGCTGGATGATCGTAGTGAATGCTGCTACTACCTTTGGTGATCTGGAGCATTTAAAAGAAAATCTTGCTCCAAGATCTTCTTTAGAAGATGTATCGAGCAAGACGGCCAAACTGGATGTACAGGGGCCGCAGTCGCGCCAGGTGCTTAAAAATATCTTCGGCCAAAAACTAGAAGCGCTGGACTACTATACTTTCTCGGAATTTAAGATTTTTGATCAACAGAGCTGCCTGGTTAGCCGGACCGGCTATACGGGTGAGTTGGGTTATGAGATTTATATTGCCAATGATTATGTCGGCAAGCTCTGGGACACTTTACTGGAGGATTCACGGGTTAAGCCTGCGGGCTTGGGCTGCCGGGACACTTTACGTTTAGAGATGAGTTATCCGCTTTATGGGCAGGATTTGGATACCTCTCATACACCATTAGCTGCGGGAGCGATGAAATTCGTTGATCTTTCTAAAGAGTTTATCGGTTGCCGGGTTTTATTAAAGGAGCAAGAGCAGGGGCCCCAAGAACATTTAATTTATTTTCAAGCGGATTCCCGGCGTTCACCCCGCCACGGTTTTGCCATTTTGGATAAAGGCCGCCTGGCTGGTATGGTCACCAGCGGTTCTTTTTCTCCCAGCCTGGGAAAAGGTATTGGGATGGGGTATGTTGCCAATAATTATGCTCCTGGCGCGCAGTTGGTCGTTAAACAGGAGGCGATTGAAATTCCGGTGGAGGTGGTCAAAAGGCCTTTTTTGCCAAAAACGTCATTAATGAGTTGAAGTTTGTATATAAACCAGAGGAGTCCAAATGAACATACCAAAAGATATTTTTTATACCAAAGATCATGAGTGGGCGCGGATACAAGGCCAGATTGCTTATGTTGGAATTACTGATTATGCCCAGCATTCTTTGGGTGATATTACTTTTATCCAGCTGCCTGAAGTAGGCGAATTGCTTAAACAGGGGGCATATTGTGCGACGGTAGAATCAGTGAAAGCCGCCTCGGATGTGTACGCGCCTTTATCCGGCAAAATGGTGGCCGTAAATACACAGTTAGCCACCAGTCCGGAGCTAATTAACCAATCAGCGTATGAAAAAGGTTATTTTTTTTCCATGGAGATTTCCAATGCCGCGGAAAAAGCAAATCTTATGGATGCTGTCGCTTACCAGAAGTATATAGAGGCAATGGCCAAATGAGTTATATTCCGCATACCTTTGAAGATATCCAGCAGATGCTTTCCACGATCGGAGTCAAAAGCATCGATGAACTTTTTAAGGATATTCCTGCAGCTGCGCGGCCAAAATCTTTTAACCTGCCGGCGTCAAACTCCGAGTTCCAGGTAACGCAAGCTTTAGGTAAACTGGCGGCTAAGAATGCTACCGGCCTGGTTAATTTTGTGGGGGCGGGTTTTTATGATCATTTTATCCCGGCTGCCGTTGACGCTTTGGCCGGGCGTGCGGAATTTTATACTGCCTATACGCCGTATCAGCCGGAGTGTTCGCAAGGTTGGTTGCAGGCGATCTATGAATATCAAAGTATGATTTGTGAACTGACCGGATTGGATGTTTCTAACGCTTCTTTATATGACGGGGGTACTGCACTTTTTGAGGCGATGATGATGGCCCTGCGGCATACGGGACGAAATAAGATTATCCTGGATAGCGGAGTGAATCTAATTTACCGCACCATGCTTTATACCTACACTTCGAATCTTTCCGTGGAATTTGTGGAGATTCCGGTGGTCCATGGTCAAAGTAGCCGGGAAGAGTTGTTTAAGTATCTGGACGATAAAACGGCGGCAGTAATTTTTCAGAATCCTAATTTCTTTGGCGCGGTGGACGATCATAGCGACATGGTAGAAAAGGTGCATAAGTTTGGGGCGCTAGCGATTGCCTCGGTGTATCCGGTTTCTTTGGGTATCTTAAAAACTCCGCAAGAGATGGGATTTGATATTGCCACCGGAGAGGGGCAGAGCTTAGGAATTCCGCTTTCTTTTGGGGGGCCGTATTTAGGATTTATCGCCGCTAAGAATCAGTTAGTGCGCCAGATGCCGGGTAG
>JAZDLL010000034.1:0-4885 GCA_043802105.1 Candidatus Omnitrophota bacterium | reverse complement strand
TAATTTTATGGTGATATAAGACTGCTTAAAGGTTAAGGTGTGGAATTGGCGGGGGTTTTCGGGATCATAGTCATCGGCAGCACCATCAATTAAATTAAATTTAATCGCATTTTCCTTCGGCAGATATAGGTAATCGCCTTTCTCTGCTTTAAATTTCCCTTTTTTACTACTAACTTTTATGCCATAGAGATGATTACCCTCTACCTTATCTATTAACAGGGTATATTCTCCGAATTGCATGGGTTTACCTGCTTTTAAAATTATCTTGCCTGCCATTGTAGTAATAATAGCGCCTCTAAAGAAAAACAACGTTACCGACACTATAACAATGGCAATTACGGCTAATATTATTATTAAAATAATCTGCTTCTTTTTCATTTGACCTTATCCTGTTTAGCGAATTCCGCACCCATAGTAAAAGCTTTCTGGCAATCCTTAGGAAACACTTCCTGGCGTCTTTTTAATTTCTCTTCGGGATTAAATCTAGTCGCCACCACTTTAGAATAATCCTTAAACTGATAGGTGTCAAAACTTAAGAGCATCTGGCTTGAACCGAAAATCCTGGCCAGCAACCGATCCGTACCTGCGAAACGCTGTTGGTAACCGAATTCAACCATCAGCTCTTCGGTAAGGCCCATGGTATAAATAAATCCCACGGGAATTTTTTTAGGAAAAAGAGGCTCCGGAGGATCGGTATAAGTCAGATACGGAAAGACTAACCGCTCCAGAAATGACTGCATTTCTCCGGTAATACTTCCCAGATAGATTGGCGAACCAAAAATAATAGCATCGGCTGACTCAATTTTATTAAAAATAGGCTTCAGATCGTCGCTAACCCCGCACCGGCCGTAACTTTTGCCGCCTTTTTCTTTACAGGCAAAACAACTAATGCATCCTTGATAGTTTAAATCATATAAATGTATAAGCTCAGTCTGGGCTCCTTGAGATGATGCGCCTTCCAGGGCTTTTTTAAGCAGCATTGCCGTATTCCATTCTTTTCGAGGGCTGCCATTAAATGCGATAATTTTCATTAAAATGCCTCCTTTACTTACTTTAGCTGCGATCCTGAAAACGGCTCCCTGGCTTGAAATGTTGAATTCATTATTCACCAAACGCTTCCCGGATAATCTTCTCTACTTCCACCCGGGTTCTGGCGCGCGAGGATCTCTCCCTTAACCGGCGCACCTTACATAAACCTTTCGTGTACCAAATATAAAATTTTCGGAAAATTACTACCCCGTTTTTCTCGCCATAAAAAGCAAGATTGGCATCCAAATGCGCCCGCAAAACTTTAGCAATTTCATTTTCTTTGGGCCGTTTAATAATCTTACCGTTCTTTAAATATTCCTTAATCTCCTTGAATATCCAGGGATTACCCAAAGCTCCCCGCGCCACTGCCAAGCCATCACATCCAGTCTCATCGAACATCTTCTTGGCCAATAAACCGGAAAAAATATCCCCACTGGCAATCAAAGGAATATCCAAGGCCTGCTTAACCTCTCTAATTATGTGATAGTCCACCTGCCCGCTGTAACCTTGAGTTTTAGTCCGGCCATGAAGAAATACGGCATTTACCCCGCAATCCTGAGCGATCTTGGCTATCTCTCTGGCATTCACTGAAACTTTATCCCATCCGGCGCGGATCTTTACGCTTACCGGAAGCCAGGCTTGCTTAACCACTAATTTTAATATCTTGGCAAATTTTTTGGGATCCTGCAATAAACCTGCCCCCTCGCCCCGCCGCACTACTTTTTTCGACGGGCAAGCGGCATTAAAATCCAAAAGATCAAATTCCACTAGCCTTAAAACTTCCAAAGCCCTCAAAATATACTGTTCTTCACATCCTAATATCTGAATACCTAAAGGCTTATCTTTAGGTAAACTCGCCAACATCTGTTTGGTCCTTCGGTTTTTATGGCTGATGGAACGGCAATTAATCATCTCTACAAAAGCCAGCTCTACGCCAAATCTACGGCAAAGCATCCGAAACGGTAAATCCGTAATCCCGGCCATCGGGGAGAGGATCAAATTTGACTTTAATTTTAACTTACCAATCTTTAACATAGGATAATAAAAAAAATAACCGCACCTTTCCAACTAGAAAGGTTACCCCTGGCTAGCCTCTCTTATTTGTCTTATATTTTTAACCCGAGATGGGATAACGACATAACTAATCCTAAAATAATAGTGGCGATAGAAAAAATAAGTTTAGCCTGATACGTAAAACAAGTAGATACTTTACCAGCGATATTGAATTTTTTAATTTCGATGTAAGGCACAGGCGCACGCCGATACCAGCCAGTAATCTCTACATCTTGATTTATATATTTAGCTGCTCTTAGCAGGCCAAAGAAAAAACTAAATATCCCCAAGGGCTGCCGGTAATCCAGGAAAATAATCCCGGTTTCATCCTGCATCACAAAATCTTCGGAAAAAATCAGTCCGGGGACACCTCTGCCGATTATTTTTCCTCTGATTAAACAAGGCACCGGCCTAATTGCGGAAACCTTAACCTTACTTAAGAGGGTCTTCACATTCATCGCGGCAAAATCTGAGTTTGGATAACCGAAAATGGTGTGGATAAAATAAGCCGAACCGAAAATAAGTACCCCAAACCATAAAAAGAATACTTCTTGTTTTACTGCGAATAGAATAACCCCTGAAAGAATAGCGATAACCGGTAAAACTTTAACCAATAAATCTACCAAAAACTCATCCCAATACGACTCCGGCCTTCTCTCATTAAACACCACATAAGGAGCCTTGCCCAATACCACGGATTGGTTGCTTAAGAATTTCAATCTTTTGGCAATCAATGGATGGGTTGACTGTAATTCATAATAGGTGGCCCAGGGATTCCAAAGGTCCCATCTTGCCGCATCTTTTAATTTATCTTTATCGATTTGGCCGCCCATATTATTTGGCCCTAAATATCCGCTAATCGCTAAAGAGTTTGCTGTTTTGTAATCAAATATCCCCAGCGGGCCAACGGCATTTAATGTATCCTGCCGGTCTTTTTGTTTCATTATTTCTTTCCCCCGGTCATCTCCGGCTAAACCATAACCCACCTTAACCAGAGCAGAAGCTAAAGCATTCGGATTGCCGGTTACCTCACCTGAGAACCTATCCGCAAAATATTCCCTTAGCCTGGAAAACCATAAAACAATAAATTCGCTGATCAAATATAACAGGTAGGCAGAAATAGCGATCAACATCCGGTAAGGTGCAGACTTATCTCTACCCCTGCTTCTCATCCGGATCAAGGTCTTATAAATATAATAAAGAACCAACGGCACAAGTTGAGCTAAAGTCATAATTAGCATATCCCAATGCAGGACATGGCCCAGCTCATGAGCAACCACCGCTTCTGACTCTTCTTCATTTAATAGGTCTAGCAATCCCTGGGTAACTACGACCCTGGCGTTATCCGGAGTATGGCCATAAGTAAAAGCATTAGGTGAGCCATCAGAAATAATTCCCATCCGCGGAAACTTGATTCCTTTAGCTTGGCAGATTTTATCAATAAAACTCCTAAGATGCCCGGGCAAATCCTCAGGTTTTACCCAGCTCATTTTGTAAAGCCAGCGCAGAGATAAATCCATTAAAAAAGGCCCCAGTATAAATTGCACAATTGCAATTACTATTCCAAAGATTAAAGCCACGTTGGCAGAGATTTTCTCCAATTCCACTATGCTGATCAAGAATAAAGTAAGTAAGGCATACATGCCAAACAACACCATCCCGGAACGCAAAGCAAGGTTGGGTAAAGCCAGTAACGTTTTAGGTAAACCGGTTGGTTTATCCTCAAATACAGTTTTATCGATCTGAATTTTTGTTTTTATCTCCGGCAACATATTAATTTCGTCTTTATCCAGCCAGATACCTTCTGACTCAGGGCAATAATCAATATTTATCTCTCCCTCTAAAATAGATAGTTCCACCATCAGCCGGTTAAATACCGGTGAATAGCGGGATGAGCTTTTCTTAAATTTAATTGCTTCATCGATTTTTTCCTTTAAATAAGTAGGCACGCGGGTAAAAAGATAAATTTCATTTTTATCTAACCAGATACCTTCGCAATGATGGCAGAAATCAACCTCTACCCCCTGGCGGGTCATCACCGGACCCAGGTCTTGATCTTTGCAATTTGGGCATTTCATCGCTTGCCTCCGATTTTTAACATTTTAATAAAATTTTAGCGGATCCTGTCTTGGGGGTAATCGCATGCTTGCACCCCGCGCAGATAGGTATTGCGCGGGTGTCCGCCAGGTGGCGGAAAAACACCCAAGCCACCCGCTAAAAAATACATATCTATAAAATATATTTGGGATCCTTGATAAGAGGCTTATTTTTTATCTCCTGGGCTACCGCCGGCGGGATTCCGGGTTTACCCAATTTATAATACATGTAATTCTTATAACCTTCCACTCCCGGTTGATCAAAAGCATTCACATTTAATAACTCCCCCTCAAACGCCGTGGCCATTTCAAAGAAAAATAATAAGGCTCCCCAATTATACGCCGATACCTGCGGCATAATAATCGTGCAATTCGGCCGGTTTTGGCTGACCAGGGCCCATTCGGTGGCTTCCTGAGCTAACTGCATAAGTTGGCAAAAACTTTTTCCGGAAAGCAGATCTGCCTTGCCCGGGATTTTTAGATCGGTTTTAAATTTTTCTACCCGAATAAAGGTAACTACTTTATTATTCTGACCCTCCACATTATTCTGTTGGATGGAATGCAGATCATTGGTGCCGGCAGCGGATATCGGGGTCCGGCCTAGGTTAAATAAATCATTTTTACTGGCCAGCCAACTTTCCACTCCCTGATTATCCACTTTAATTTCGCGATGATATTTTTTACCCAGGCTCTCGGCTAAAAGCTGC
>JAZDLL010000098.1:0-11829 GCA_043802105.1 Candidatus Omnitrophota bacterium | reverse complement strand
TATACGCGCAACGAATTTCAGGCAGCCAGTTTAAACTCTGATAATATGAACCACTGGGGACTGGAATTAACTTATATGCCTACCCCGAAATTTGGGATGTTGTTTAAATATATCTACTCCCGTTGCCAGGATGTTGACCGCCTGATCGCCGGGATCACTGAGCCGGTCGGCCACCATAACTTTTATGGTGAATTCAGGTATCTTGCCTCCAAGGACGATGAAGTCATTCTTCAATACGGAGAAGGCAATGCTAGCGCTATCGGTAATATGAAATTAGATCCCTATGGAGGCAGCATGCTTACTTTAGACACGCAGCATATTATCCGCGCTTATTACCGCCGCAGATTTTAGAAGATTACTCTAAATAAATATCGATTTTATTAATTTGGCGGGATCTTACCTTTAAAGCTAAAACAGAAAAAATAGTCGAGGAATTAATTTCCTTGGGCAGCTTATTTTCGTAAAGCACGATTTTTGTAATTTCAGCGGCATTTTTGCCGAAAGTATCTTTTCTTTTGGGGTTATGGTAAGTGACCAGGATTTTGCTTAGAAAGTTAAAAGAATAATTTCCGGCTTGATCAAACAGCCAACCGGCAAGCGCCGGCCTAAAGGTTAAAGTAAGCTGTCCGGTTTCGTCTAGCGCAAAGGGGCTGACTCCGGCGTTCATTATCAGCCAGATGTGCAAGAATTCTGCGGTGGATCCGGAAAGCCTGGCGACAAAACCGTTACCGTGTAATTTCTTATCGGCAAACGCGCTACTCACCAGGAAAGAAGAGTTCTCCAGTATACTGCGGCCATACTTTTGCGGATCCTGGAAAGGAATAAGTACATTTTTAAATTCTGCATAAAATTCCTCGGTTAACCCGGCTTTCAGCAGCTCCAGAATATATTTATATTCCATATGCAGCCAGATTGATTCATTTTCTAGCCAACCTGGGCTAAAGATTCGGCACCTGCCGATCTCCTCCGGCATGGAATTAAGCGGGGCGGTTACTTTATACATTTTTAGTTTTTTATCAAATAGCGCGCTCTTTTTAGTTGCTTTATGCAGAGCTAAGCTTTGCGAACGTTGCCGGGTGAGCCTGAGGGCATGTATTTGCCCTTCCAGAAACAAAGGTGCGGCTCTTTGATTAAATTTTTTCGGTTTTAGGTAATGATCTTTAACCAGGTCGTATTCGGTGACTTCATTAATAAAGTATGAGTGGTAAACACCTTGGGTTTTATTGAAAGCCTTAGCTAATCCGGATTCTACCTTTTCTAAGGCAGCATCCAGAAAGCTAATCAGCTTACTAGCTGGAAAATTAATTAGCGTACCGGAGAAACCCAGGCGGATATTTTGGCGGTAATTTTCTTTGAGGGTGTTGCTTTTATCCCAATAAGAGAAAGCTTCTTCTGAAAATATGGCGCCAAGTTGTTCAATAAATTTAGCTATTTCTTCCGCCAGCTCGATTTCTTTAAGGGAAAAGTTTTCTAAGGACGCCTTTATTCTTTTAAGCAGGCGTTTTAATTCAAAGGTTTCGCAAGTTGATGAACCAAAGAGGGCAGGTAACCCGTTGAGCGAATCAAACCAGTTAGGCTTGTTGGCCTCCATTTCAATACCTACTCCGCAGGCATCCAGAGAGGCGAGTTTATTGGCCGCTAAACATAAAAGTTTAGCCACCAGCGTAGTGTAATGAATCTGGCCTTGACCCTGGAGCGTTCTTAAGCAATGCGGGTTAACCAGGCGTTTGCGCAACATTTCTTTTTTATGGCTGTCTAGCGTTAGGGAGTGCAACTGGCGGGGTTGGCCGTCATACAGGACGTATTTTTCACTCCGTGGCTTGACGATTTCAGCGTTATCGAAAAATGAGAAAACTTTTCTGTTAAAGAAAAGTTCATGGGTTTTTTCAGGATATAATTCAAGATAACTATCGATTAAGTCCAGGTTGTAGGTCCAGTGGTCTGTCCAGAATCCTTCCCCGTGTTCAGCCTCTTGTATTTTTTCAGTTGCCGAGAGGATAATATCCAGAAAGGCGTCATAGGTGTTTTTTATTGCGATGTTGTTCTTTTCAATAAAGAAGAAAAGCTCACCCGGGCTAAAGGGTTTTTTCAGGAACCCGCTTAGTTTATCGATATCGCTTTCTTTAAGCATGCCGCCCAAAAGCTTGGCCAAGTCCAGATTATTTTTAAGCAGAAAGCTATCCGGTTTTACGACTAATGGATTAAAACCGTCTGCCTGGATTAAGTTCATGAAGAAGACGATATTTTCATCCTGAATATTGGGATTAAACCAGAGGTCATTACGCCGGTTTTGATTGGTATCCCGGTAGTTACCGTTACCCTGGGAAAGATAGGTGGGTTGTAACTGAAATTTATTGTAGTCTCTTTCCAGATCACCGTGTTTGCGCGAGTAAAGATAGAATACCGATCCGGATTTGAAAACTTCCGGGTAACCTCCGCGCATAATGTTGTCTAAATAAGTTTGTCCGGCGTATAGATTAAACTCGGCACTACTGCTTTTAGTCAGAATATCGCTTTTTAGGTTTTCTATTAATTCATTGTTTTGACGCAGCTTGTCTTCAATATAACCTAGCCTGGTGATTTTTTTAACCGAGCTATTTAAAGTCTTGCTGTTTCGCGCCTGGCCAATTACTGCATAGAATGTTTTTTGCTGGGTTGGTTTTAATTTCAGGTTCATAAAAAGTAAAGCGCTGGGAGTCTTGCTCTGGGTTAATTGTTCAGCCGGGTAGAAAAATTTTGGTTTTTCTAAAAATTTAGCCGGATAAGAAAAATCAGTTACGGCGCCGAAAACCGCCGCCGGATCAACAATGGGTTTAAGCAGCTGGGCTTTTTTTCCTTTGAAATGGTACCCCAGGTAGAAATTCCCTGCTTCAATATGGACGACTTCGGGTCGGTCAGTTGGGTCAACCTCGAGCTTATAAAAGGGGACAGAATTTTCCAGGTTATCAATCTTCATCCAAGCTTCAATGGTCCGACCGAGTTTCTTTAGAAAAAAATTACTGGTGCCAAAGGGCACGATTTGGGGTAATCCGTCGATCAGCTGGAAAGATTTGAGTTGATGTCCGGTATTTTTTATGCTTACGGTACGGGTTAATCCGGCATAAGTATCATTAGGTACATTAAAATATTTTACCTGGGTTTTAATTCCTAAAGTGCTATTTTCTTCTTCCAGGATAAGCTGGGCAGAGCTGATGCGCATGGAATTAATGATCTGGTATTTTAAATTCGTATAGCCGTTATGGAACGGTTCATAGTAAACCGGTTCCGATTTTACATTTTTAATCTTAATGAAAGTGCGGAATCCCAGGCTGCCGACTAACTGCCAGGCTTTATTGGCCGGGAAAAATTCCAGGATGGCATGGTCCTTATCTTTAGTTCCGAAACTACAGATACATTGGCCGCGATTAACGTAGAAAACCCACATGGGGATTCCGTATTTTCCGGCAATCCCCGGGAAAAAATTAGCAAAAGGCTTGGCGTAATTATAATTCTGGATTACAAACTCGCCTTGTTCATTTAAATGGTACTTAGTTTTCGATTGGTTATTTTTTATTTTCATTTGAATTAAGTTAATTATCAGTATTTTACATATTTTTTCATATTTGTCAACTCATAACGGATTAATTTAGCGTCTGGCTTGGCTTGTTCCCCGTAGGGGGTGCTTATATCAGTTATTAATTTTAATGTTTTGCTTGAGTAAGGTTGACTTTTAAAAAGAATAATGATAAAATATTAAAACTTTGGAGGATGGATGTCAATAGATAAAGAAACCATTAAACATGTTGCACATTTAGCGCGTATCGAGTTGCAGCCTAATGAGTTAGAGAAGCTGTCCGCAGAGTTGCATGAGATATTAGGTTTTATTGATAAACTCAACAATTTAAATGTAGAGCAAGTTAAGCCCGCTAGCCATATTTTGCCGATCAGTAATGTGCTGCGGGAGGATAAACCTCAGGTTTCTTTAACCCCACAAAAGGCTTTAGAAAACGCCCCGCTTAAAAAGGGAAACTTTTTTTGTGTTCCTAAAATAATAGAATAAATATGGAATTAAATCAGCTTACTGCTCATGAATTATTGGAAAAACTTAAAAAGCAACAGACTACTCCCGGAGCAATCTTGGATGCGCTGTATAGGCGTATTCAAAAGGTAGAGCCTAAGGTTAAGGCTTATGTCCGGGGCCCGGAAGTAAAAGGACCCGTTTTAGATTCTTTTGCCCCAGGTTTGCTTAAAGGATTACCGATTACGGTCAAGGATAATATTTGTACGCAAGGGTTGCCTACTGAATGTTGTTCAAAAATTTTACAGGGTTTTTCTCCGCCGTATGACGCTACGGTAATTAATAAACTAAAAGTAAGCGGCGCGGCAATCTTTCCATTAAAAGCCAACATGGATGAGTTTGCTTTTGGCTCATCTTGTGAAAATTCCTATTTTGGGCCAACGCATAATCCTTGGGATTTAGATTGCGTACCAGGAGGTTCTTCCGGAGGAAGCGCTGCGGCCGTAGCTAGCGATGAAGCGATTTGGGCTTTAGGAAGCGATACCGGAGGTTCCATCCGCCAGCCAGCCGCTTTTTGCGGAGTGGTAGGATTAAAACCGACTTATGGCCGGGTTTCGCGTTTTGGATTGATTGCTTTTGCTTCCAGCCTGGACCAAGTTGGCCCGCTAACCAAAGATGTCCAGGATGCGGCAATTTTAACCGGGCTTATTTGCGGGTATGACCCTTTGGATTCAACTTCCGTAAATCAAAGGGTTCCGGATTATACTAAAAGCTTAACCGGCGATATTAAAGGGTTAAAGATTGGTATTCCTAAAGAATATTTTGTCGCCGGCCTGGATGCGGAAGTTAAAACTATTATTGAAGCAGCAATAAATAAGCTTAAAAACTTAGGCGCCATGGCTAATCCGGTATCTTTGCCGCATACCGAGTATGCCGTGCCGGTCTACTATATTATCGCTACGGCGGAAGCTAGCTCAAATTTAGCCAGGTTTGATGGAGTGCAATATGGCCATCGGGCACCGTCGGATAATTTAATTCAGATGTATAAATTGACGCGCGCGCAAGGTTTCGGCCAGGAAGCCAAACGCAGAATTATATTGGGAACCTTTGTTTTATCGCACGGATATTATGATGCATATTACTTGCGCGCTTTAAAGGTACGCACGCTGATCAAACAGGATTTTGATAAGGTTTTTCAGGATTTTGATTGTATCGTTGCCCCGACCTCGCCAACCAGCGCCTTTAAAATCGGCGAAAGGGTCCAGGACCCTTTAAAGATGTATCTTTCCGATATTTATACCATATCCGTAAATCTGGCGGGAATTCCGGCGATCTCTATCCCCTGCGGTTTTACTAAAAAAGGATTGCCTATCGGTTTGCAGATTATGGCTAAACCTTTTAATGAAGAGATGCTTTTTAGGGTAGCGCATACTTTCGAACAAAACACAGACTGGCATAAACTTAAACCCCGACTATGAAATATCAGACGGTTATCGGCTTGGAAGTACATTTACAGCTAAATACTAAAACCAAAGCCTTTTGCGGCTGTTCGACGGATTTTGGAAAAGCCCCCAATTCTAATGTTTGCCCGGTCTGCCTGGGGTTTCCCGGTTCTTTACCGGTGTATAATCGGCAAGCACTAAATTCTGCCATTAAGCTGGCTTTGGCTTTTGGCTGCCAGATTCAAGAACACACTAAGTTTGACCGTAAAAATTATTTTTATCCGGATTTGCCAAAAAATTACCAGATCTCCCAATATGATTTGCCGCTATCGCGAAACGGACATCTGGATATCTATTACCAGGATAAACCTAAGCGCATCGGAATTACCCGGGTGCATTTAGAGGAGGATGCTGGTAAACTTATTCATGAGGCCAACCAGAGTTTAGTGGATTTTAACCGTACCGGAATCCCTCTGTTGGAAATCGTCAGCGAGCCGGATTTAAATAGCCCGCAGGAGGCCTTTGATTACCTGACGAGCTTAAAAAATATTATTGAATATTTGGATGTTTCGGATTGCGATATGGAAAAAGGTTCTCTGCGCTGCGATGCTAATATTTCTTTGCGGTTGCCTGCAGCTAAAGAGCTGGGAGTTAAAACCGAACTGAAGAATATGAATTCTTTTAAAGGGGTTAAAGATGCTTTAGCCTTTGAGGTTGAGCGTCAAACGCAGCTTTTGGAAGCCAATCAAGAGGTGGTTCAGGAAACCCGGCTTTGGGACGTGGAAAAGTCCGTTACCGTAGCCATGCGCACCAAAGAGGGGGCAAAAGATTACCGGTATTTTCCGGATCCGGATTTAACCGTTTTTATTATTGATCAATCGATGATTGCTCAAATCCAGGCGCAATTGCCGGAACTACCCCAGGAAAAAATGCGCCGTTTAGTTGGCCAGTACGGCTTAACCGAATATGACGCCAAGATTTTAGTCAACTCTCAGCCTGATGCGGAGTTTGCCGAAACTTGTATCCAGCAATATCCGTCCAAAGATAAAAAAGAGATAGTGAATTGGTTAATCGGGCCGCTATTGAGTGAAGCTAATTTGCGAAAAGTAAAATTACACGAGTTAAAACTGGATCGCAACGAATTGATCAGCCTGATTGGTTTTGTTGTCCGGGGGGATATCTCTTATCTTAGTGCCAAGAGCGTATTGAGCCAATTGATTGACACTGGAAAATCCGCGCAAGATTTGATTCAGCAAGGCAATCTGGCGCAAATATCGAATGCCGACGCGCTGGCCCAGGTGATTGAAGCGGTTATTCGGGAGAATGAAAAATCGGTGAGTGATTTTAGGGCGGGTAAGACCAACGCGTTAATGTATCTAGTCGGCCAGGTAATGAAGAAAAGTTCCGGCAAGGCCAATCCTAAGGTGGTGCAAGAATTAATCAGAGGGAGGCTTAGTTGATGCGTAAAAATATATTTTTTGTTTTTTTGTTTATAACGCTGGTATTTATCGGTGCCCGGTTAGGTTTTTCCGATAATAAAAAGAAGAATAATGATCAGCTGTATAAGCAGGTGGAGGTATTCTCCAACGCCCTGGCGATTATTCAAAAAGAATATGTTGACCAGACAAAAACTAAAGATTTAATCTATGGCGCTTTAAAAGGCATGCTGGCTTCGCTGGATGCGCATAGCCAGTTCATGGATCCGGAAACCTTTGAGGAGCTAAAAGTAGATACCCAGGGCAAGTTTGGTGGCTTGGGGATTGAGATTACCATTAAAGACGGCATCTTAACCGTAATTACTCCGATCGAGGATTCTCCTGCCTGGAAGGCGGGGATAAAAGCCAACGACCGGATTGTAAAAATCAATGACGCCCTTACTCGCGATATGTCACTTATGGATGCGGTTAAAAAAATGCGCGGAAAGCCCGGAGAAGCGGTTAATCTCACGGTATTAAGGGATGCGGAAAAGAAACTTATGGATTTTAAAATCATTAGAGGCATGATTAAGATTACGGATATAAAATACGTGCGTATTCTAGAGGAGGGGATTGGTTATATTCGGCTAAGTGAATTTCGACAAAATACCTTCTCGGAATTAAACAAGGCATTAGGCATGCTTTCCAAGCAAGGAATGAAGGCGTTGATTATCGATCTGCGTAATAACCCCGGCGGCCTCTTGGATGTTGCGGTCAAGGTTACCGGAAAGTTTCTGAGGTCGAATAAACTAGTTGCTTATACTAAGGGCCGGCAGAAAGATCAGGATCTGGAATTTTTCTCCGAGGCGAAGAATACAAGCTTAGAGTTGCCGCTGGTAATCTTGATTAATGAAGGCTCGGCTTCCGGTAGCGAGATTGTTGCCGGAGCATTGCAGGATTATAAACGGGCCATCATTATCGGACAAAAATCTTTTGGCAAAGGCTCGGTGCAGACGGTTATTCCATTAGGCGATGGAGTAGCTTTACGGTTAACCACCAGCCATTATTTTACTCCCTCCGGCAAAATAATCCAAGGTCAGGGAATTACTCCGGATATTTTAGTGGAAGATAAAAAGGTTTCCGAAATCAAGATTGATGAAACCAAGGGTAAGAATCCCAATGAAATATTTGATCAAATTCAGGCGGATCAGCAAACTAATCTGCCGTCGGCTAAAGACACTTTTAATTATAAAGCCGATACTCAGTTGATGCGGGCTGTGGATACTTTAAAAGCAATTCAGATTTATAAGCAGGCTCAGTAATTTTCAGTGCCAGTAAATATTCAAGTCCAATGAAAAACAAAATCTTTAGGCTCCTGGGGATTATTCTACTGTTATTTGTTTTTATTGCGCTTATTTTGACCCCCATGCATAAAAAAGCGCCCGTGAAAAAAGCCCCCGCGCTGCGTGGCCGGATAGCGATTGTAATTGATGATTGGGGATACAGCCTAAATAACCTTTTGATTATTGAACAAATAAAACAACCTTTAACTTGCGCGGTTTTGCCAGGCTTAAAGAATTCCAATCCGGTTATGCAAAAATTAAATAGTTTAGGTTTTGAAATAATTTTACATTTACCGATGGAGCCGAAAGAAAGATATAATTTAGAAAAAAACACAATTACTCTAGGGGTGGATGCCGAAGAGATCCGTAAAATTTTTGATCAAGATTTATCCAGCGTGGCTTTGGCTAAAGGGGTATCCAATCATATGGGCTCGCGAATTACCGAAGATAAAAAAGCCAGCACCCTGGTGATGGCGGAAACCAAAAGGCGTAAACTATACTTTTTTGATAGTTTTGTCACCGGAAGATCCGTTTGCGCGGCGGTGGCTAAGCAAATAAAAATTAAATTTGCTAAAAGAGATGTATTTCTGGACAATCAGGATAATCCCGATTACATCCAAGGACAGTTGGTAAGGTTAAAGTATTTAGCCAGAAGACAAGGCACGGCCATTGGCATTGGCCATGATCGTAAAGGCACTCTCTTGGTATTAAAAGAAATGCTGCCTCAGATGGAGAAGGAAGGCTATAAGTTTGTTTTTCTTTCGCAGGTGGTGCGATGATTGTTTTAGGGATTGAGAGCTCTTGCGATGAAACCGGGGTAGCGATTGTTCGTGATGGGAAAAAGATTTTAGCTAATCTGGTGGCTTCCAGCCTAAAATTACACCGTTGCCACGGTGGGGTGATCCCGGAGATTGCTTCGCGTATGCAGTTGGAAAGTATCGCCGGTTTATTTACCCAGGCGCTTAAGTTGGCTAAAATAAGGGCCCAACAGATCGACCTGGTGGCGGTGACAACCCATCCGGGTTTACCGGGGTCTCTGATGGTAGGGATGGCTTTTGCTAAAGCGCTGGCGCTGGCTCTAGCTAAGCCGTTACTGGGGGTTAATCATATTTATAGCCATATTTACGCCAATCTCCTTTGTCATGGCAACGTTAAGTTGCCGGCGGTAGCTTTAGTTGTTTCCGGAGGTCACACCTCTCTTTTTTATATCCGAGATTTTTCTAAAATTCAGATATTGGGGCAAACCCGGGACGACGCCTGCGGCGAGGCTTTTGATAAAGTAGCTAAGCTGATGGGGCTGGGCTATCCCGGAGGGCCGCTAATTGAAAAAATAGCTATAGGTGGAAATAAACATAAAATTAGATTTGCCTGTTCCGGAACGGATAACCAGCTGGATTTTAGTTTTAGCGGGATAAAAACCGCAGTTTTATATTATTTAAAAAATAAACGCCCGGGTATTAAATTGAAAAAAGACCTGGCGGCTTCTTTTCAGGAGAGTGTGATTAATGTTTTAGTAAAGAAATCCCTGCTGGCCTGTAAACGAAAAAATGCCAAGCAGCTATTAATCGGCGGCGGGGTGGCGGCCAACAAAGTTTTACGTCAAAAATTGCTGGCCAGCGCTAAGTTAGCCGGAGTTGGTTGTTTTTTTCCACAGATTAATCTATGCATGGATAATGCCGCGATGATTGCCGGTTTGGGAGGCTGTCTTTATAAGCGCGGTGCCAGAAGTGATTTTTATTTAAATATGTAGTTAAAAGAGGAGGCCTGATGCCCACAGACCCACAAATGATCTTGCGTTTATTGTTAACTTTAGTTTTAAGCGGCCTCATCGGCCTGGAAAGGCAAGTGCACCGTAGAGATGCCGGCTTGCGCACACACATATTAGTGGCTTTGGGCAGCTGTCTTATCATGTTGACATCTTTGTATGTTTTTGATATATATAAGGAACAAGTGGCTTTAGATCCAGTGCGTATTGCTGCCGGAGTAGTTACCGGTATTGGTTTTCTGGGGGCCGGTACAATTATTCGGGAAACTGACGGGGTCAGGGGTTTAACCACCGCGGCTAGCCTCTGGGTAGTTGCCGGGATCGGTTTAGCGGTAGGGGTGGGTTTTAATCGCGTAGCAATTTATACTACGATTTTCGTTTTGATTGTTTTGCATTTTTTACGTTATTTAGAAGTACCACTTTCAAAGGAGGGTAAACATGGCCTTTAAAAAGAATTTAGAGGAAAAAACGATGGATGTTGATGCGTCCATGCAGGGAACTTTAAGTTTTAAGGATCCGGTCAATCTGCGGATTAACGGGAAATTTGAAGGCAATCTGGATACCCGGGGTAATTTGACTATTGGCGCTACCGCGGTAATCAACGCCGATATTATGGGTGATAATATTATTATCGGTGGACGGGTTAAGGGTAAAATTACGGCCAAAGAAAGGCTGACGCTTCTGCCGCAGGCGATCGTGGAAGGGAATATTTATCCGGCCAAGCTCAATATTGCTGAAGGCGCAGTTTTTCAGGGACAGTGCACAATGCTGCATGATTTTTTGAACTCTGAGCAGTTGGCTAAATACCTGGAGGTAGAATTAAGCTCGATTATGGAATGGGCTAATTCCGGAAAGGTGCCGGCCAGCAAAGAAAATAACGACTGGAAATTTGAACGTAAAGCCATAGATTCCTGGGTAGCTTCAGGTAAAATTGCGAAGTGAAAAAATGACTGAAGAAAAAATGCTCACCGTCAGGGACGTAGCTACGATATTAGGGATCTCGGAAAAAGATGTTTTAGATCTGACTGAGAAAGGCTCTCTGCCCGGTTATAAGGTAGGAGGCGTATATTTGAGATTTAAACATGACCAGGTTCAGCAATACAAGAAGAATCAAGATCTCCTGGCGCCCGGGTTGACCAAGGTAAGATCCGTTGGTTTAGGAAGCCGGATTCATGATTTCTTTTATTTCAATGATTTTTATATTTTCGCCCTAATTTTTATCATCCTTTTGGGTTACCTGGTTTACCGGGGTTTATAGTGTAATGTCAGCGCGCAAAGGATTTTGTGATTTAGGGTTTGCTAAAATTGATACGGATAGAAAAAAACGCAAAGGATTCGCGGAAGTTATTTATTGTCAGGGAAAAGTTCGTTTGCACTTAAAAGAAATTGCCAAGAAAATAATTGCTTGCCGCCAAGACCTGCTTTTAACCAAGCTAGATAAAGCCACGTTTTCTTTTTTAAAAAAAACAATCCCGGTTTTAAAATATAATTCCCTGGCAAAAATTGGTTATTATTTAAGTAAACCTAAGACCCTCTCCAAGGGTTTAGTTTTAGTGGTTTCTGCCGGAACAGCGGATATTCCGGTAGCGGAAGAAGCTGCACAAACTTTGTTGGTGATGGGCAACCGGGTCGAAAAGCTTTATGATGTGGGCGTGGCCGGGGTGCACCGCTTGATGAATAATATTGAAAAATTAAAAAAAGCCCGAGTAATTGTGGTGGTGGCGGGTATGGAAGGGGCTTTAGCCAGCCTGGTGAGCGGGTTAGTCAAGGCTCCTATTGTGGCTGTGCCGACCAGTTGTGGATATGGGTCCAGTTTTTCAGGATTAGCTGCGCTTTTGTCTATGCTCAATGGTTGTTCGCCGGGAGT
>JAZDLL010000056.1:0-9265 GCA_043802105.1 Candidatus Omnitrophota bacterium | reverse complement strand
AAAACCGCACAATTACGATGTTTTGGTCCTGCCTAATCTTTATGGAGATATAATTTCGGATCTTTGCGCAGGATTGGTTGGCGGCTTAGGGGTGGCTCCCGGGGCCAATATTGGCAGCCAAATGGCTGTTTTTGAAGCGGTGCACGGTTCTGCTCCTAAGTATAAGGGGAAGAATAAGGCTAACCCCACGGCGATGATTCTATCCGGCGTTTTAATGTTGCGTTATCTTAAGGAAAATAAGGCCGCTGACAATTTAGAGCAAGCAGTCAGTCAGGTTATCTGCGAAGGTAAATTTGTAACCTACGATTTAAAACCTGATCCGTTTGATCCATCGGCTGTGGGTACGGCGCAGATGGCGGATGCGATTATCAGCAAATTAAGCACCCCGCGTTAAAGAGACACCCGACGCTAATTGCACCTGGCGCTAATTGGTATTGCGCCAGTCTCACCTTGTGGTGAGTATTGCGTTGGTGTGCGCTAGATAGCGCAAATTGCGCGGGTGGCCCCTCGTGGGCAAAAGTATAGACATATGAAAATTACCGTGATTGGTGCAGGAAACGTGGGAAGCTTAGCTGCCATGCGCATTGCCGCCGATGGCTTAGGTGATGTTTTGTTGATTGATGTCGTCAAAGGCCTGGCTTTGGGCAAAGCCCTGGATTTAGAGGATGCCCGGCCGTTTTTAAAAAATAATTATAGTATTAAAGGCAGCGACGATATCGCTGAACTTAAAGATTCAGAAATTGTGGTGGTGACCGCTGGGCTAGCGCGTAAGCCCGGAATGACCCGCGAGGAATTATTAATTAAAAATGCCCAGATTTTAAAAGATGTAACTGTAAAGATAAAAGAATTATCTCCCGAGGCGCTTGTGATCATCGTAACTAATCCTTTGGATATTATGACTTATTATGCCCTGAAGATTACGGGTTTTAAGCCTGGTAAACTCTTTGGTATGGGGATTAGTTTAGATACCGCCAGGTTTGTTAATTTAATTTCGCAAGAATTGCATCTGCCGTTCACGGATATTGAGGCGTTGGTGGTGGGCGTTCATGGCGAAGGCATGCTTCCCTTGTCCAGGTTGGTAAAAGTTAAAGGAGTAAGCTTGGATGAGTTTATTAGCGACGATAAAATTAAGTCCTTAATCAGCCGTACCATCAATCGGGGCGCTCAGATTGTGGCTAATCTTGGCTGCGGCAGCGCTTCTTTTGCACCTTCAGCGGCAATTGCTTCTATCGTCAAAACTATCGTTAAGGATGAAAAACGCACAATGGGCTTATGTAGTTATCTAAACGGCCAGTATGGTATTAAAGATAGCTGTATTGGCGTTCCTTGCCGATTGGGTAGGAATGGTATTGAACAGATTGTGGAATTAGAGCTTTCCAAAGATGAGCTAGTCCAGCTGGTTAAATCCGCTACGGCTGTGGCTCAGGCAGCAGCTGGATTATTGGCTTAATTTCTCACCTATGTATGATCTAGCGATCATCGGAGCTGGTTGGGCAGGTTTTAACGCTGCTTTAAAGGCAAAAGAGCTGGGTTTATCCGCCTGTCTTATTGATCCCCATCAGATCGGCGGAACCTGCCTGAATTACGGTTGTATTCCTACCAAAACATTAATCGCCTGTGCTAAAGTATTCTCACTTGCCAAAAGATCATCTAATTTTGGCGTAGAGCTGGATAATCTACGTTTAAATTGGGCAACTATCCAGGAGAAAAAAGATAAAGTTATTCTTGCGCTTGCACAGGGTATGCAAAGCAAACTTTCGGGAATTGATTATATTAATTCCCTGGCGCAAATTATCTCAGTCCAGGAAGTAAAGGTTGCTGGCCGTATAATTAAGGCCAAGTTTATACTTATTGCTACGGGTAGTCAGCCTATCCAACTACCCGAGTTAAAATTTGATCAAAAAAAGATCATCTCTAGCGATGAGGCGCTGGTTTTAGCTGAAATTCCACAATCTCTGTTGGTTATGGGCGGCGGTGCTATTGGCTGCGAATTTGCCAGTCTATTTTCTATCCTTGGATCTTCGGTGACGCTGGCTGAAAAGATGCCATTGCTTTTGCCGACAGAGGATAAGGAGGTAGGCAGGAAAATTGAAGTAATTTTTAACAAAAAAGGAATTAAGGTGCTCACCGGCGCAGATCTTTCTACTCTTAATTTAGATAATTATTCTAAAATTTTGGTTTGTGTCGGGCGCGCACCGTATACTAAAGGATTGGGTCTGGAGGATTTGGGGTTGCCGTTAAAAAATAATAGAATAGCGGTGGATGATTATCTTATGAGCAGCTTGGAGAATATTTATGCCGCCGGGGATTGTACGGGCCAAGTAATGCTTGCCCATTATGCGGCTTACCAGGGCGCAACGGCAGTCGAGAACATGTTTTCTGCCCACAGGAAGAAGGTTGATCATTCAGTCGTGCCGGCTTGTATTTTTACTGAGCCGCAAATTGCCAGCGTAGGGGTAAAAGAAAGCGACGCTCTGGCTAGCGGCTGCCAGATTAAAGTGCACAAATTTGATTTTCGGGCAAGCGCCATGGCGCAGATTATTGATGAAACACCAGGGTGGGTTAAGGTTATTAGCAACCAACAGACTGGCCAGATCATTGGCGCATCTATAATCGGCCCGCTGGCTACGGAATTAATCGCCACTTTAGTCGTAGCCATCTGTGCCCATCTTACGGTCAGTGAAGTCGGCGCGATGATTTTTGCCCATCCTACTTTTTCTGAAAGCGTGCACGAAGCTCTTAAAAATTAAAAACCAGGGGGTGAACCGATGATTAAAGTTGTTCTACCGGAATTAGGGGAGGGCATTACTAAGGCCACCGTTTCATATTGGTTTTTTAAGGATGGTGAAATGGTAAATCAGAATGATGATTTGGTGGAATTAACTACGGATAAATCTACCTTTAATCTTCCCAGCCCTTGCAAAGGGGTGATCTCCGAAATTATGTATAGCGAAGGGGATACTGTCAACGTAGGGCAAATCCTAGCCGTGATTAACGAAAGTTAGCCATCCCCATTGACAATCTCTGACTTCTCGAGTATATATAAGGTAAGTTTTAATAAGTTAGCAAAAGGGTAAACTCTAAATTAAATGGCAATTGATTATAAAAAAGAATTGGAAAACACAGCCAGAAACATGATCTTTGTTCACGATCCGGATCTTTTGATTAAGATGGTTGTCCGGATGATGGTGGATAAAGCTAAGGTCGCCCACGCCAGTTTCTTTTTGTACAATAAGGAAAAACAGGTCTATCTGCTTACGGCTTCCCAGGGGTCTTTGCGCAATAAAATCCCCTTGGATTTAGTTGGTATTGATAAAGATGATGTGCTGATCCATTTCTTTAGAGACCATAAAAGCAGTTTTATCTTCGGCCGAGAGGCATTATTACTTAGCGAGGCAAGGCTGGCCTTAGAAGGCAATAAATTAAAGGAGCAAGCCAAGCTGCAGCTTGCCCAGGTGCTTTACCAAATGGAG
This sequence comes from Candidatus Omnitrophota bacterium, assembly GCA_043802105.1. Classification (GTDB taxonomy): domain Bacteria; phylum Omnitrophota; class Gorgyraeia; order Gygaellales; family Profunditerraquicolaceae; genus UBA6249. Next base: position 5,792 of record JAZDLL010000056.1, on the reverse strand, counting down.
CTTTTGGAAGCGGTGGTTTGCATTCCCAGCTATTTTCGGGATGAATTGTTGGGGCTTTTACTGCTGGGTAATAAAAAGAGCGGTAAGAAATTTATCGATGAGGAATTGGATTTTTTTGTCGCGCTTAATTCTAATGTGGCCATGGCCATCAGAAATGCGCAATTGTTTAAAGAGCTGGAGTATGAATTAGACCGTAAACAGCAGTTGTTTATGCGTACTACCGTGGCTTTGGCGGCGGCGATTGAAGCTAAGGACCACTATACGCATGGGCATACTAGCCGGGTAACGAATTTAAGCATGGAGATTGCCCGGAGGATGGGAATAAAAGCGAAGAAGAATTTCAGTGGCAAATTCTTGGAGGATCTACATATTTCCAGCCTCCTGCATGATATCGGCAAGATCGGCGTTCCGGAGCATATTTTGAATAAAAGAAATAGCCTGACTGTGGGTGAGCGCAATCGGATTAAAGAACATCCGATGATCGGAGTAAATATCTTAAAATCAATTAAAGAACTGGAAGGGGCAGTAGTGGGAGTGAGGTTTCATCACGAGCGATTTGACGGCCAGGGGTATCCTGAAGGCCTAAAAGGCGATCAAATCCCGCTGATTGCTGCGATAATTACGGTAGCCGATTCTTTTGACGCTATGAGTACTGACCGGCCATACCGGGCAGCTTTAAAGAAGGCGGACGCCATTAATGAAATCCGGCATTTAAAGGGCCGGCAGTTTTCCGGACAGGTGGTGGATACTTTTTTGGAGCTTTGCCAGGAAGGCAAAATTTAAGATTACCATGCATTCTAAGCGTATAATTTTAATGTATATCTCTGAAGTTTCCGGCCACCGTAGCGCGACGATGGCTATAGAAAAGGCGGTCAGCGAATTGCATCCGGGTAGTGAGATTTTGAATATCAACGCTTTTAACTATACTAATCCGATATCAGAGAAAGTGATTAATCGGATTTATATGGAGGTAATTAAACGCACCCCCAAGATCTGGGACTATCTTTATGATAATCCCAGCGTGGTTAGGGGCTTAGAAAATATCAAGCAGCACATCCATAAATCAAATTCGCCAAAACTTAAAAAACTTTTTGATAGTTTTAGTCCGGATCTGGTGGTATGTACCCAGGCATTCCCCTGCGGAATGGTCGCAGATTTTAAGAAAACTTATGGGGTAAATTTACCGCTGGTGGCGGTGCTTACGGATTATATCCCGCATTCATATTGGGTTTATGATGAGGTGGATTATTATATCACTCCTTCAGAAGAAGTGTCAGCGCGCCTGGAGAAAAAAGGGGTTAAGCCTTCTAAGATTAAGGCTTACGGGATCCCCTTTGATCATATATTTAACCAGAAGCTAAGATCTGAGGATATCTTTACTAAATTAAAACTTAATCCGCGTAAGCCGACAGTATTAATTATGGGTGGCGGCCAGGGCCTGGGCCCGATTAAGACTATCGTTAAATCGCTAGAAAAAAGCGAGCATGATCTTCAGGAGTTGATTGTGGCTGGGACCAATAAGAAGTTATTCCGTTCCTTAAGAAGAAAAATAAAACATTATAGACAAGATATTCATTTGTTTGGTTTTATCCAGAATATCCACGAATTAATGTATATTTCCAAGGTGATTATATCTAAGCCCGGAGGAGTTACTACGGCTGAAGTCTTAAGTATGGGGTTGCCCATGGTAATTGTTAAGCCTATTCCCGGACAGGAAATAAATAATACTAATTTTTTGACGCAAAAACAAGCAGCCATCAAAGTAGATGAGCCTAAAGAAGTCTATCAGGCAATTGACGATTTATTAAAGAGCAAAGTAAAGTTGGAGCGGCTCAGGGCCGCGGGATTAAAAATTGCTAAACCTCAAGCAGCTATGGACATCGCCAAGCTTCTTTTGAGCTTATAAATCGTGTCTAATTATTATAGCTATCGTTTTGGTCAATTTCTGGCGCTAACCTTACCGCTAAGATTTGTTTATTTCCTGGCGTCTTTTTTAGCTCAGGGGTATTATTTTATTGCCTGGGCAGACCGCCGCAGCGTAAGAGCCAACCTGCAGGTTATTTTTCCTGAAAAGTCGAATCGACAACTGCGTAAAATCAGCAGAATGGTGTTTCGGAATTTTGCTAAATACCTGGTAGATTTCTTCCGTTTTGAAAAGTTAGATCGTCAGTATATAGATAAAAAAGTAAAATTAGAGAATCTGCATTATTTTGATGAGGCTTTGGCTAAGGGCAGGGGGGTAGTGGTTCTGACTGCGCATTTAGGTAACTGGGAGTTAGGCGGGGTAGTCATTGCGCAATTAGGGTATCCTTTTTGGGCGGTAGCTTTGCCGCATAAAAATAAGAAGGTTAATGATTTTTTTGATGCGCAGAGAAACCGAAAAGGGGTTAAGGTGATTGCTATGGGTAAGGCGGTAAGGAGTTGTATTACCGAAATCAGGAAAAATCATATGGTGGCTTTAGTCGGCGATCGAGATTTCTCCGAAAAGGGGATTACCATAGATTTTTTCGGCAGGCCTACGCATTTTCCTGAAGGCCCGGCAGCTTTGAGCCTGATGACCGGCGCCTGTATTGTCCCGGGATTTATGCTTAGGAATCCGGACAATAGCTTTACCTTAAGGATAGAGAAGCCCATAGAATTTACGCCTTCCGGCGATAAAACCAAAGATTTAGCGAATTTAATCGGCGTATACAAAAATATTGTTCAGGATTATATCCGTAAGTATCCTCAACAGTGGTATGTCTTTCGCAGATTTTGGGCAGAATAAATATGCGTATCTGTGTAATTATCCCCACTTATAATGAATCTTTGGCAATTGCGGGTTTGATTAATCAAATCGCTAAAATAGGGCTAGAGGTGATTATCATTGATGACGGTTCAGTTGATGATACAGTAAAGATTGCTATTGCCAGTGGCGCTAAGGTTTTACGTAATCAGAGGAATACGGGCAAGGGAGCGGCTTTAATTAAAGGGTATAATTTTGCACTCCAGCAGGGTTTTGATGCCGTGATCAGTATGGATGGGGATGGCCAGCATTCGCCGGATGACCTTTTGACTTTTATTCAAAAGGCTGAAAACTCTCAGAGCGCGTTGATTGTCGGTAACCGTATGGGGATAACCAAAGGAATGCCTGTCTTGCGGGTGGTTACCAATTTTCTGATGTCAAAATTTATCTCTTTAATTGTTAAGCAGCATATTCCGGATACGCAATGTGGATTTCGCCTGGTCAAGAAAGAACTATTAGCCAGTATAGATCTGTCAACTTCTAAATATGAGACTGAATCGGAAGTTTTAATTAAGGCGGCACATTTGGGTTTTAAGATTGAATCTATTCCGGTCAAGACTATTTATTCAGGGCAAAAAAGCCAGATTAATCCACTGTTTGATTCTTTAAGATTTTTACGTTTTATGATTCTGGAGTTTACCCGGCCACCTAAACATGCTTAACGTTATTTTGCAATATTTAAATCAACTGCCTAAAGATTATGTGGTGATCATTGTCGGCGCTTTGCCTATTTCAGAGCTAAGAGGCGCTATACCTTTAGCTCTATCTTTTGGGATGCCTTTAGTCAAAGCTTTTTGGCTTTCTGTCCTGGGTAATTGTTTGATTGTGGCTCCGGCGCTTTTTCTTTTTGAGCCGGTGACCAAAATTTTAAGAAAATTTAAGATTTGGGCGCGTTTTTTTGATTGGGTTTTTGAGCGCACTAAGAAAAATTCAGATAGTATTCAGAAATATGAAGCTTTGGGGCTGGCGATTTTTGTTGCCATACCGCTGCCGATGACCGGTGCCTGGAGCGGGGTGATTGCCGCTTCGTTATTTAAGATTCGTTTTCGTTATGCCTTTTTAGCGATTATTGCCGGGGTGATTTGTGCGGGGCTGATTGTTTCGGCATTATGCGCTTTAGGTATTTTCAGTTGGAAGGTGGTGGCCGGATGATCCAAGTTTATACGGGAAACGGCAAGGGTAAAACCACTGCCGCTTTAGGGCTAGCTTTAAGAGCATCCGGTGCAGGATTAAAAGTTTATATCGGCCAGTTTGTCAAAGGAGGCTATTATCATGAAATTAAAGCTTTAAAAAAACTAGGCAATATTAAGGTGGAACAATTCGGCCGTCGCTGTTTTATAAAGAAATCTCCTGAAAAGATTGATATCCAAATGGCGCTGGCCGGTTTAAAGCGGTTAAATGAAATTATTGCCGCCAGAAAATACCGGGTGGTTATTCTGGATGAAGTCAATATCGCGGTAAGATTAAAACTGATTCCTTTAAGCGGTTTGCTGGAATTAATAAAGCATACCCCTAAAACAATAGAGTTGGTGCTCACCGGCCGCTATGCCCATCCTAAAATAATAAAATTAGCGGATTTGGTTAGTCAAATAAATGAAGTTAAGCATTATTATGCTCAAGGGATAAAAGCGCGCCGGGGGATTGAGTTTTAAATCCTTGCGCTTCGCGTTTCGCTAAATTTTTATGGGTGCTCAAATTTTGCTTGATTTATATTGGTGCTCAATTTTAGCTTGACACAAAAGATAATTTGCATTAACATTACTAATAATAAGACACCCGGCGCTAATCGGATTTGCGCCGGTACATGGCGCAGATAGGCATTGCGCCAGTATGCGTTTCGTGGCGCATGTAGTGTTCGTACACTAAGGAGGTTAAAAAATGCTGGCAATTAGTTTAATTATTATCGGAATATTATTAAGGTTTATCCCGCATACCGCAAACTTTACTCCGGTGGCCGCCATCGCTATCTTTGCCGGTGTATATTTAAATAAAAAGCAAGCCTTAATTGTGCCGCTTTTACTTATGGTGTTAAGTGATATATTTTTGGGTATGCATAATGTTATCCTCTTTACCTGGGGAAGTTTTGTTTTGGTTACCTTCTTAGGGGTTTGGGCTAAAAATCATAAAACATTCAAAGCCATCGCCTCGACTTCCGTGGTTTCTTGCGTTTTGTTCTATGTTATTACTAACTTTGGTGTTTGGGTTATGGGTTGGTATCCGTTGACCGCCAAAGGGCTGCTGGACTGCTATATTTTAGGTTTGCCGTTTTTGCGTACGTTTTCAATAGCTACCCTGGTTTATACGGTAGTGTTTTTTGGCGCTTATGAGCTGATCGCCCGCCGGGTGCGGGATACCAAGTTAGCCAAAGTTCTTTTATAAAGCTGCAAAATTAACGTTGCTGGTTTAGGGAAGGCCGTGTAAATCGGTCGCAGTTCCCGCTGCTGTAAAAGAGGTCGAAATTCTCTTAAAGTATTCGCCACTGGTTTAACCCAAGCCGGGAAGGCAGGAGAAAAGTAGGATAAACTCTTAAGTCAGAAGACCTGACCAGAAACATTTGTCCAACAATTACTTTTAAACCCGCGGACAGGTTTAAAAGGGTTAGAAATCAGGGATAACCCTTAATGCTTTTAGTTAAAGCGTTAAGGGTTTTTTGTTTTTAGGCAGGTCCGGGAATGGAGAAAGAATGTGCAAGGTTAAGTTATCACCAGGGGTTTTAGTTTTAGTAGCGACGTTTTTAAGCGGCGGATCCTTTGTTTTAGCTGCGGATGTTGATCTTGAAAAAATTGTAGTTACTCCTTACCGTTATAGTGAAAATTTAGGCGATGTTCCCACAAGCGTATCGGTTATAGATTCAGAGCAAATAGCTTTATCAGGTGCTTCAACAACAGTTGGATTATTGTCGGATCTATCAGGAGTAGTGGTTAAGGATTTTACGGGGAATGGTTCTAAGGCTACTGTTGACATTAGGGGTTTTGGAGAGCAGGCGGGCTTAAATGTTTTGGTACTA
>JAZDLL010000117.1:0-3097 GCA_043802105.1 Candidatus Omnitrophota bacterium | reverse complement strand
TTCGCACTTAGGCGGATTGATTTACATCCAGAATACGATCACTTTTGGATTGACCCTGGTATTAATGGAACGTTTTATGCCGCTGGAGTTCTTAAAGAATATCCAGAATTACAAAGTTAATTTCTTTTGGATTGTCCCCTCAATGTATTATGCGCTTTTGCAATTAAAGGAATTTGAGACATTTGATTTATCCAGCTTACGTTGGATTGTCACTTTTGGCGCATCGAATTCACCGCAAGCCCTGCGCAGGTTTCAACAATTTTGCCCGCAGGCCTCGTTGTTAAACGGCTGGGGGCTGACCGAGACCAACGCTCCGACGGTAGTTTTGCCGATGGGCTCTAAAAATATCGAAAGCGTGGGCCGCCCGGCGCCTTGGATTGCGGTCAAGATATTTTCAGAGGATGATCAAGAGCTGCCGGTTGGCCAGATCGGCGAGGTGGTCGTAAAAAGCTGGGTGGTGACCCGGGGATATTTTAAGGATGAATTATTAACTCAGGCTACTATCCGGGGCGGCTGGTTTCATACCGGAGACTTGGGCAAATTTGACGCCGAAGGTTTTCTCTATATTGTGGGCAGGAAAAAAGAAATGATCAAAGTCGGCGGAGAGATTGTTTTTGAGCCGGAGGTAGAGGCCAGTATTCAAAAACATCCGGACATCGCCGAGGCAGCCGTAATCGGGATAGTGGATAAATTAAGAGGAGAGGTACCCAAGGCTTTCGTGGTAGTTAAAGAAGGAAAAAGTGTTTCTCCGCAGGATCTGCGTTACTTCCTGCGTCAACATCTGGCACATTTTAAGATTCCGCATTACTTTGAATTTTGCCCTGCACTTCCTAAGAACCGGGTTGGTAAGGTTGATAAGGAGCAGTTAAGAAAGTAGGTTTTTGATGCAAGATATCAAAGAGTTAAGCTTAAAAGAGCTGGAAGATAAATTGCTCTCTTGGGATAGCCCTAAATATCATGCCCGGGGAATATTTAATTGGATCTATCAGAAAGGCGCTTATGAGTTTGGCCAGATGAGCAATTTACCGGTCCTTTTAAGGGAAAGTTTAGCTGATGAATTTAGTATTTTAAGCTTAAAGCTGGCGGATTTACAGGCAGCTAGCGACGGAACAACTAAATTTCTTTTTGAGCTAGCCGATCAGCATCTGGTGGAAGCCGTCAATATCCCGGCGGCCAGGCGCAGTACCGGATGCATATCGTCACAGGTAGGTTGTAAATTTGGCTGTAATTTTTGTGCCAGCGGCCTGGGGGGGTTTAAACGTAATTTAACCAGTGGCGAGATTTTAGATGAAATTCTTTATTTGAAGAATAATCTAAAAACCGGGCACCCGGCCTTATTGGACAGGCCGGTACGCGCCTCTGCGCAGCAATTGACGCACATTGTATTTATGGGTGCCGGAGAACCCTTGGATAATTATGATAATGTGCTTAGGGCGATCCGGGTAATTAATTCTCCGGTGGCTTTTAATATCGGGGCCCGGCGGATCACTATCTCTACCTGTGGAATTATCCCGGGAATAAAAAGATTGCAAGAAGAGGATTTACAGATAGAGCTTTCCGTATCTTTACATGCGGCGGTTGATGCACTCCGCAGCCAGCTTATGCCGGTGAACAACAAGTACCCTTTAGCCGAATTAATTAAGGCTTGCCAGGAATATATGACTAAAACTAACCGGCAGATTACTTTTGAATATATTTTGATTAAGGGGGTAAATTGCGATGCCGCATCAGCGCAAAATTTAGTTGGGCTGCTTAAGGGTTTAAGATTAGCTAAAGTTAATCTAATTCCGGCCAACACCTTGGCGGAATTAAAGCTCGCTGCCCCGGATAGTGCGCAGGTAATTTTTTTCAAAGAATATTTATTTAAGGCGAAAGTTAACGTGACATTAAGGCGCGAACGCGGTCAGGATATTGACGCTGCCTGCGGCCAGCTACGGTTAAAACATGCAGAAAATTAAGTTTAAACTGATATTTATTCTTCCTTTGATCATTTTATGCGGCTGCGCTAAACCTGAAATCCGCAACTGGAATGCTCAGGGCTCAAAGATTATTTGTTTTGGCGATAGCATTACTTTCGGTTACGGAGCTGGCCCGGGAGAGGATTATCCTACAGCTTTAGCTAAGTTAGTAAAATTGCCGGTGGTGAATGCCGGAGTAGATGGAGATACCAGCTTTGCGGCTTTAGAGCGCCTGGAAAATGATGTGTTGGTTAAAGATCCGCGGTTAGTGATTGTAGAGTTTTGCGGAAATGATTTTCTTAAGAAAATTCCCCGGCAGGATACGGTTAAGAATTTAGCGGTGATTATTGATCGAATTCAGGAAAAAGGCGTCATGGTGGCTTTAGTGGATATCAGCTCCGGATTTTTTTTCCAGGAATATCGCCAGGCTTTTAAAAAGCTGGCCACGGAGAAAAAAGCGATATTTATACCGGTTCTGCTAAACAGGATTATCACTAATCCTGCGATGAAAAGTGATTTTTTCCATCCTAATGCCCGCGGTTATCAGGTGATTGCCAAGCGTATCTACCAGGCAATCTCTGCCCATCTTCAATAAAAACAGGGCCAAAATGTTAGATTACTTGACCCTGTAGTATGAATTGTGCCGAAGAAGGGAGTTGAACCCTTACAAGGTTGCCCTTATCGGTTTTTGAGACCGACGTGTATGCCATTCCACCACTTCGGCAAATTTTAGATTAATTATTTTACTATTAGGAAATTACTCAAATGCTATTGCTTGTCGCAAATAGTGGTTTAAACACTACGCTCGCTACGCCCCTTGTCGGGGCGTTTAACGCTCGCTTTAGTGCCACTTAAATTTTTGAGCACAATAAGCTTTAGTCCAACGAAATCCTGCGCTGCGCGCAAGGATCAGCTTGTCGCAAATTCTCAAAGGCACTACGCTCGCTACGCCCCTTGTCGGGGCGTTTAACGCTCGCTTTAGTGCCACTTAACTTTTTGCTTGTCGCAAAAAGTTAAGTGGAGCTGAGGAGGATCGAACTCCTGACCCCTTGCATGCCATGCAAGTGCTCTCCCAGCTGAGCTACAGCCCCAAGCTTAAATAATTTAGTGCCTTAAATATATCATCCCTAAAAAGTATT
>JAZDLL010000109.1:0-2206 GCA_043802105.1 Candidatus Omnitrophota bacterium | reverse complement strand
AAAATCACTGTTGGTAATCATCACAAACCCGCCGGCAATCTCAGCTATCCGAATCCCTCGGTGCTGCGTTTCATACTCATTTTTTAATTCGGTAATAATTTCGTTAACCTGGGAAGCATCCAGATTGCCTAAAACCTTTTTTATCTGCTCGGTAGTAATGGGTTTTTCCGAGGCAAAAATTAAAGCCTCGACTGCGGATTTTAAATTATTCTCTTCCATATTTTATTTAGCTATCTCTTTTTTGTTTGTACACTAGATTCAACAGTTCTTCCGTAGTATTTACGCCAGAGTTTATCTGTAAAACTTTTTTAATCATGCCCAAAGCCTCGTTTCTTTTATATTCTAGCTGCAACAAAACATCCAGAGCTTCTTCGGATATATTTTTAGCCGCGGTTTTTTCTTCTGGGCTGTGGTCTTGAATCAAGCCGAATTTGCCAACTTTGTTTTGCAGTTTAGCCACAATCTCTTTTGCCCTTTGTTCGCCTATCCCGGGAAGGGATTTTAAAGCCACTAAATCTCCCTCATCAATAGCCTTAGCAATTATTGAAATAGGCTTATTCAAAGCTTTAAGCGCCGCCCGCGGCCCGATGCCGGAAACCGTAATAAATATTTCGAAGAAATCCTTTTCTACCTGGCTTAAAAATCCGATTAAAATAGGTATGCTCTTAGCTTGCTCAACCTGATAATAATGATAGGTGAGCAGAGAAATCCTACCCTCCGGGTTCAGCGCAGCATCCAACCTTTGCATAACGCAAGCCGGAATAAAAACTTCATAACTCAACCCCCCTAAATCTAAAATTAGGTAATTAGACCCTTTTTCCGTAACCCGTCCTGTAATTCGAGAGATCATAATTTTACTTTCACGATATAACTATGCGCGATGGCTAGCGCCAGGGCATCCGTAACATCCAGATAGGCAACCGTGGTTTTTAATCCTAGAGTATGGGTGACCATTCTTTGCACTTGAGCTTTGGAAGCCAGGCCTTTGCCGACGATGGCTTTTTTGATGCGCGTAGCCGAGTATTCAAAAAAAGGTAACCCCGCCGTAAAAGCCGCCAAACAAATCACTCCTCTGGCTTGGCCTAAAATACAGGCAGTGGCCGGATGTTTATAGTGTGAATATATCTTTTCCAGCACCAAACAATCAGCTTTGGTATCGCTGATTAACTTGAGTACCCCGCGGTATATTTTATCTAAACGCGCGGGGATAGATTCTTTAGCGCTAGTTTTTATGATCCCAGCCTCAATTAAGGCTAAGGATGTTTTATTCGCCTGAATAACGCCATAGCCGCTCACAGCTAAGGCCGGATCAACTCCTACGATAATCATTCCCCAGAAGCAATCTCGTCTAAAATCTCATCCGGAATATCAAAGTTAGCATAAACCTGTTGCACATCATCATGCTCTTCCAGAGTTTCTATCAGTGCTAAGACCTGTTTAGCTTCATGCCCGGTAACCTTAATCGTTGAGGAGGGAATCATGGTTAATTCCGCATCAACCCATTTAATACCCTTATCGATAAGCGCTTGTTTAACTTTCTCCAAATCTTGAATCGAAGTATAAATTTCATAAACATCGCCTTCATGCTGCATATCTTCAGCTCCGGCATCCAAAACGATATTCATCAATTCGTCCTCTTTAATAGTATCTTTACCCACCGAGACATAACCTTTTTGCGTAAACATCCAGCTTACCGAACCAGCCCCGGCCATATTACCGCCTTTTTTAGACATGATGTTGCGTATCTCAGCGGTAGTGCGGTTTTTATTGTCGGTAAGCGAATCAATTAAAATCGCCACCCCGCCCGGACCATAGGCCTCATACATAACCGCCTCATAAACTATTCCGGGGAGTTCACCCGTTCCCCGTTTAATCGCCATCTTTACATTATCCGAAGGCATATTTGCTTTTTTAGCCTTTTCCATTATGGCCCGCAACCGGGGATTAGAATCGGGGTTTCCTCCGCCATCCCTGGCCACTACCACTAACTCTTTAATAATTTTAGTAAAGGTTGCCCCGCGCTTGGCATCGGCGATACCTTTTTTACCCTTATTCGTTTTCCATTTTGAATGACCGGACATAACTTCCTCCTTAATTACTTATCCAGTAAAATCCTGGTGAGTGAAACGAACCAGGGTCCTCCTTAATTACTTATCCAGTAAAATCCTGGTGAGTGAAACGAACCAGGGTCCTCCTTAATTACTTA
>JAZDLL010000106.1:0-17500 GCA_043802105.1 Candidatus Omnitrophota bacterium | reverse complement strand
CTCTGTCAAGAGCGCTCTTAAAATTAAGACTTCTGGGTAAAAATCAGGTTAGTATTGTTTAAATAAATAACGACAACTTATTTAATTTATTTTGGCGGGCAAAGAATACATTGTTCATCAAACTCCCCATCCCCTTTAAATATCCATCGCAATTAGGGCTTTCGGCGCGCAGATATACAGTAATTTCTTCATACTTTCTTTCCAACGCCTTCTTAGGGTCCGGGCTTTGGTTAATGTAGGTGGGCTTGCCCTTGGCCAGGTCTTCATCATAATCATAAAAATCATCCAGGCAGGCAAAAAACTCCGCGGTAACGTCCATTGCCCGGATAAGTTCGGCCGGCAAATCATTCATCATGATATACATATCTAAAAGAAAACCATTTTTGATTTTATAAGACACGGTATTTTTTACACCGGCTAAAGCCACCGGCAGGCCCTGGGCGTCATTAACCTCTTTAAGGGTAGCGTAATAATTTCCAAACTCCGCCGGCGGGGCAACCTCTCTGATCTTTTTTCTTAAATACAAAAAAATCCTGTAGTTGGCATTATCCAGCAGTTCTGGATTTGGCTGGTTATTAAATAAAATCTCTTTATCGATATGCTCATTATCCAGCAGGTCATCGTATACCCGCTTAAGAAAAGCGATGAGGATACATCTTTTTTTCGCCGGGTTATCGACGGATATATTGTAAGCCGAAAATAAACTGACATGTTCGTATAAAAGAATGGTCCCCATTTTAAAAAACCGGTAATATAATTGCTCCGGTTTAATTTTAAATTTAGCGATATACCAGGCCGGTATAAATTCTTTAAATCCCGCATCGCTTGCTCTAATACAAGAAAACCACCTTTGCTTATCAGCACTCAGCGTATCATTAATGGTTGCCAGCAGCTGCCGGTAATGCGGAAGGGGGCGAGCATCCCTTAACATCCTGGACAAGCGCCTAAACAGTTTTTTCCCCTGGCCAGATAATAATATATACAGCCCGAAAATTTTCATTAGCTTTAGCATCATTTTAATTCTTAAAATAATCAAGTATCTTTTTAATATGGTTCTTGCTCATAAATCTTTTAAGTTTGCCTTTTTTTGCTAACCCTAACGCTATTTGGCCAAAACACATCGGGTCCTGGCCAAATACCCCCTGGCTGCTGCTCTGATAAGTATAGCCGTTGCCCCGGCAGCCATAACAAAGATTAAATTTTCTGCTGTAATCGCAAGCGCCGCAAAAACCTTCTAAATTATCATAAGCTAAACGAATTCGCTTAAGCAACGAACTGGCCTGCAGTTTACGCTTAATATCCAAATCTTTAATATTCCCCAAACGTTTATCCACCCCGCAGCAAACGCTCAAATTACCGTTTCTCTCCAGAAATACCCCTTGACCAGAGGTTAGCTTATCACAAGGGGAGGGAAAAACGCTGCCAAAAGGCGGCTGCCAGATATCCGTCTGCCGGGCTTGTTTTTTACTCAAACCATACCTTAAAGATAAATTCAAAAGAGAAAGTTCATATATATCTTGCACATATTTTTCCGGGCGGATGTTTAATTGTTTATAATTTTTTGCGCAACTTCCCTTGATCACCGGAACCTCCACAAAGGGTAGGAATCCGTTCTTAAAACAATTCTTCCAAAACGCCAAAAGATCAGCCCGGTTAATACCGGTATATAAAAACTCAGCGATCGCCCTGGTCTTCTTATAATCCTTGCTTAAATTCTTTACCAGCTTCCAGCTTAGCTGGATTTTGGCGTAGGCGCCTTTATTTTTTATCAGCTTTTCTACAGCCGGCTTGCTTCCCCAGTCCTTCATAAATAATACGCCTTGATTGTCGAATAAAACCTTCAAAACAGATTCCTCTAAAGAAATTCCGGAGGTAGCCAAACAAACCCTGACTTTTAAATCTTGGGCCAGCCAGGAAATAATGTTTTTTAGAAACTTATTTGGCCCAACCGCTTCTTGATCCCAAAGCGTAGGTTCCCGGCCATAGATCGTTACAAACTCCATCCCGAACTTTTTTAGTTTGGTAAAAAAACTCTGGAAAAGTTTAAACTCGCCAAGCAGGTCATCAGGAGTCTTAAATGTTTTTTCATCCGGATAGGTTAAAGGAGTCATACAGGTAATACAACCTGCCTGGCATCGGCCGGTAATATTAAACTCAACATACTTAATTAATGATTTTTTCGCTGGTCCACTCACCGCCTGGCCGGCGGTTTTAGATACTCCCCAGGGAGCGATGCGAGTAGGCGGGTCAAAGTTTCTCATTCAAGGTTCCTGGCGGCTTTAATTTTTAAAAATAAGCGGTAATTGTCCGACATCACTTTAGCAAGTTGGACAGTGATTGAATTTTCTTGATTAAACGAAATGGTCGGCCGCCATCGCTGCTTGAGCAGATGTTCTTTTAAGCCTTCCGGATCAGAATAAACCGGGCATTCCCCCGAATATTTAGCTCGGCACCAATCTGCGGTAGAATCTTTTACCAGCTCTTCAATATTCCCCTGGCCAATATTATGCTTAAAATAATGAAAAAATGGGCAGCATTTTATGTTTCCATCTACGTCAAAAAATACCAGGCCTAAACATTTCTTCTGGGCCGTATCCTGCATATATATTTCACCCTGGCTGATAATCTGCTGTTTTCTCTTTTCCATCAAATAGTAAGTTTCTGCCGAAGGCACCAGCCTTGGCAAGGCTGCCGGCCCCACCGGAATAAATTCCAGGTACCTAGCCAGAATGGCGCCTTTTTGTTTCATGGCTTTAACAAATTTTTTACTTAAGACCTGGTGAGCATTAATATCGGTCACCATGGATAGGTAACCCCAGGGCGTGCGGGCCGCATTTAATACTTTAATTGCCCGCATAACCTGCCGCCAGCTGCCTTTTCCCTTAAAATAATCGTGCTGTTTTTGCGAAGATCCGTCAACGCTTAAGATCGGTATCAGATTACCAACTGCCGAAAGCTGCTTAGCATAAGCCTGATCAAGCGAGCCGCCATTGGTAAACATAAAAAACATGATATCCGGGTTATCCCTAGCAATGGCCAAAACGCGTTTATCCAAAGTTGGCTCTCCGCCGGTAATAAAAATATGTTTATAGTGCTTGCGCACTAATTTTATTATTTGATTGATCATTTTGCCCGGCATGCTTTTACTACGCTGGGAGCGGGAATAACAATACGGGCATTGTTGATTGCAGCGCTTAGTAATCTCTATGACTACCGAGCCGTGCCGGCCATCTTTATTAATCTTATGCGCACAAATTCTCAGGTAAGCCCGAAAAAAACCCGCTCTAATGCGCGGATGCAAGATCATCGCCATAATTTTGACCATCTGGGCTAGAAATTTTTGTTGGGCCGCTTGATCAGCAGCCAGCTTATTTAAATCCCTCTTATGCTGCGCTAATTCCAGCGGAAATTGTTTATTTAATAATTCGGACAATTCCGGAATCAATCCCCTAGTTTTGTTCAGGATTGATACGGAAGGCGACATATTCTTTCTGCCTCCTAAAGGATGGGGTTTGAGTGCCGCCAAATGTAGCAGTGTTCTTTTTCTGGATATTTTCATCTTTTTTAAACGTTTAAATTTTCTGCTAGCCACCGATGTTAAAAAAACTGTTCTCAATATCCACACCCCGCTGCTTGGCATCAATAATTCCGCAGGTAATTGTCTCCATGAATTTGATTAGTTTATCCGGGCCGGGAGCATTACGCAAAATAACTTTGCGGCATTGCTGGAATTGCTCCCAGATTGCTTTCTCGGGATCCTTCACCATGATCATATAAGTTATTCGGTTTATTTGTTTATCATGCTCTAAGTCCGCTAGCTCATCTAGCATATACAGCCATCTGGCTACCGGCTTGATTGTTTCTTTTAATCCCTCGGGAATTTCCTCAACCATAATATACATGAATAATAACGCCACAAACGGGGCAACCTGATCTAAGATTATCTCGGATTTTTCCGGCGTATACTCAAAAAGTCGGCAAACATCAAATCCCTGCATATGTTGATAATACCTGCTAAAGCGCTCCGGGGAGACAAGTTTTCTCTCCATCTGCTTAAGCTGCCTTAAAAAAATCAGCGGCTGGGGGATGGTGGACTGATAATCAAAAGCCTGCACCAGCTGGCCAAAAGAATATCCCTGGTTGTCAAAAAGATCATTCCATTCCCGGTGCGTAAAAGCGACCAACACGCAACGTTGCTGGGCAGCTTCATCATAGGCCAAATTAAAGGCTTCCAGCATTTTACCCCACATTAAAAGGCTAAACCAGCCGTAGGAAACAAATCTGGCATACATGGAGGATTTATCCCGCCTAAGATCAAAACATAATTGATCCGACACCTGCGCACTAAATACTTGATCGCAAACTTTAAAATTTTTTACAAAATAAAGGATTTTCGCAAGATCCCATGCCACTGATTTTTTTATTGCTTTATCTACCCGGCGGGATTTGGCAATCGCTTTTTTTAAAAACCGCTTTCCTTGAACACTAAGCGATAAATATAATTTTATAATTTCAAACACTGCTCCTAAGTTTAGCATTTACTCCTCTATCCAAAAAATAATCCTCGCTTCTTACCGTTATTGAACCCTACCGTCAGATAGTTGTATCCAGCGGTCACAAAATCCCAGCGCCTTCTCTTCATGCGTAACCATCACAATCGTCACATCTTTTTCTTTATTCAAAACCCTAAACAGGGTCAAAATATTTTCTGTATTTTTTGAATCCAGATTCCCGGTTGGCTCATCCGCTAATACCAGCTTAGGATCCATGACTAAAGCCCTGGCGATGGCTACCCTCTGCCTCTGGCCGATAGACAGATTGGCCACCGAAGAATAAATTTTATCACTCATCCCAACTAAACTAATAATATCTTTTGCTTTTTTAAGCTTCTGGTGCCTGCCCAAAGACGCCTCCATTAAGGGCAGTAGGACATTTTCCAAGACATTGAGCACCGGCCACAGATAAAAAGCTTGAAATACAAATCCTAAATGCTTAAGCCGGAATCCTCTTTGGCTATAAACCTGCTTAACTTTTTGCCCATCAAAATAAATTTCCCCGGCCGTCGCAAGATCCAACCCCCCGATTAAATGCAGCAAGGTTGATTTTCCGCTTCCGCTGGACCCTTTAATCGCCAGAAACTCACCTTTGGCAATCTTAAGGTTAACATTGTCTAAGGCCAAAACCTTACCATCCTTATAATATCTTGAAAGATTAACTGTCTGGATTAAAGGCTCTTTATTCATAGCGTAACGCCTCAATCGGTTTAATGGAAATCGCCCTGATCGCCGGGTAGATTCCCGACAAAAAACCTACTAACAATGAAACCATAATTACCTTAACCATAAAAATAAAATTAAAATCAACTCTACCGACATTTTGCAATTGCGGTGAACGCACCAAGAGGTACATAATTGCGTACCCTAAAATTAAACCGAAAATCCCTCCCAGCATGCCTAAAAATATAGATTCATAAAGAACCAAACAGAGAATCTTCAGCTTCCTCCAGCCAATCGCCAACAAAATCCCGATTTTACTGGTCTGCTCCAATACGGAGGTAACCATGGTATTGATTATCCCTAAAATTGCCGCAAAGAAAGCTACCATGGATACTGCCCAGGCAAAATTCAAGAAAGAGGTCATGGTATTATCGGTCGAAACAATATCTTCTACGCTGCGCACTTCAGTATCCGGCAACATCCGGGCAATCAAAGCCCTGGTGTGTTCAACTTGATCCACATCATTTACCGGCTGGCCTGCCGAAAAGCCCCCTTTTTTAACCACCAAATTAAAGAGGGTGACTTTACCGGGAACTTTTTTAATTTTCTGAAGCTTGGCCAGTGAAATGATAACGCTGCCCTCTTCAAAGATGCTTTTGCTTTCAAAAATACCGACAATCGTCAGCCAAAAGCCTTTTACCTCTATTTTATCCCCGATCTTCTTGTTAAATTTCTTAGAGATAGTTGCTCCGATTAAAGCTTGATCATCACTCTGCAGGCGCTGGCCTTGGATTTTTAATTTTGAAAATAAACTGGAGTCCGGGTCCCAGCCTAAAACCAGAAAATAATCTTTTGCCCCGGCTAAAGAAAAATCTATCAGTATTTTGCTGATACTCAAAACCTCCGGCAGCTGCATAATCTTATCCGCGTATTTCTCATCGACGCCGCTAGATAGAAAATCAAAGTTCCCTTTCTCCCGCACCACCAGATCCGTCTGGCGCGACTTATACATTTGCCGGAATTCATCGGTAAAAATACTCGCCAGGCCGACTAAAGAAACAAAAACAGCAATACTGGTACCTACCCCTAAGATGGTCAGGCTGGTGCGCATTTTCCTATACCAGAGATTTTTAAAAGCCAAAACCGCTAAATTCATACTGAAGACCTTGAGGATCTTTAATTAATTTAATAATTGATTAGTTTAATAGCAGGATAAATCGACGATTTTCTTCTCGATTAATTTTTTATGCTTCTGTTCTTCTTTTTGTCTTACTCAAACAAAAACCCTCCGCAGATATATTCTATCACGGGGGGTTAAGAAGTCAACCTTCCCTAAGATACGGGCCTTGACCTAACGGTGCTGGTTTAATAAATATCGCCGATCACTTCGGTAAGAGAATGGTAGTCTTTCAAAAGCATAAACACCACCACCGAGTAAATTATGCAAGCCATTCCGATCAAAGTATGTTTTTTCAAGCACCACTCATGAAAAGTATAGATATTTTTTTCAAGTTCCGGAAGCACTCTTTTGCGTAAACCGTATTCTTTGGCCATCAGCGCTTCAAAATTCTTGTAATTACTATACATTAACATCGCTACACCTAAAATGAAAATTGCCGGGCTACTCCAAAAAATAACCTCTCGCAATATATCAAAAAAAGTCCAATCATAAAATATGTGCATTTCCATTTTTTATCCTCCTTTTCTTATCTAACCCCATCTTGAAACTTTAGAACTTTATCGTATTGATTGAACCGGAAATAAACCTTTTTGCCTGAGCGCTAACCGAGGCCGCTCTCAAAGTAATTATAACCAATAAATTAGGTGAATGCAACTTATTTAGCGCACCTAATAAAACAACGCTCGGTGATCACCAAATAACAAAATCTTATTTTGTTAACGAGCGCCAAATGACGATCTTCTCTTTGGCCCCAGCGGATGCCTAAATTGGGAAAATTAAATCTCATAAATGTATTTTATCATAAGAGGCTAAACCTTTGCAGAAGAATCCTTAAACCCAAATAGATCAGAGCCAAGCCGCAGACCACCCGGATTAATTTCTTAATTTTAATATTCGCCCAGAAATCGCCGGCCAGTTTACCCGACAACCCCACCATCAAAATAACCGGAGACAGCGTTGTCCCCAGCCCAAAAACCAAAGCGTAGAGCGCCCCTTCCAGCGGCGAGTGCGAAATAATGATGATATAATTTAAAATACCTAAAAGCGGCAGGCAGGGAGAAAAACCCGCCAATAAGCCTAGAATACCGGCGTTACTTAAATTTCCCCGGGAAAGAAATGCGCAGTATTTGCTGCCCAGCGGTTCTTTAAAATAAAGAGTTAAAATTCCGATCAGTAAAACGAAAACTCCCAGGAGTATATTTACAACATTAAGATAACCGGTAAAAAAGCTGCTTTTTAATATGCCGGAAAATACTCCGCAGAGTGCCCCCAGAATCATATAACTAACTACTTTCGCCCAGGAAAAAAACAAATAAGAAACGAGCGCTTTTTTTAACGAAGGCTTATAAACACCGATAAAGCCCGCTAAAATCGGCGCACAAAAACCTACGCAAGGGCCGCTGCCAAGGATTAAACCGCTTAAAAATAAATAATATAGACTTTCTTTCATCTAAGGATTAATATAATGACCGGGGAAGGAATTGTCCATGATTATCTTTATAGCTCTGGGAATCATTGCCTCTATATTTCAGCTGGTACTCTTGCGGGAATTTAGCTTTTCCATCGCCAAGCATGAGCTGATTTTGGTAGTCGCCGCCGGGCTCTGGATTGTTTCCTGTTCACTGGGCAGCCGGATTAAGCTGCCGAAAAAAATCCAAAATTTTGGGCTTCCCATCTTAACTTGCCTTAGCTTCTTTGGTTCAATTTGCCTGATTCATTTAGCAAAATCATTAATCGGATTAAAATATTACGAGGCCACCAGCCTCGGGCGCCTGGTCGGCTTAAGCCTGATCCTCATCGGGCCAACGGCCTTGATTCTGGGCCTAGCCTTCGGGCAGCTTGTCCAGAAATATCTCTCCAGCAATTTAACGCCACCGAAAAATATCCACGCCAGGTTTTTTGCCTTTGAAGCTATCGGCTTCTTCTTAGGAGGCTTGGCTTTTACCATTTTTTTTAAAGATTGCTCTAACCCCTTGATCTTTTCTATATTGCCGTTACTTTTAATCCCGGATCTAAAAAAAACCCACCAAAAAGCTTTATCCGCTGCGCTTATAATCATCATCACGGCCATCTCGGTCTTAAGTTTTAATTTTATAATCAAAAAAGAGTTCGTGAACGCCGATATTCTGCTTAACCTGGGCTCAGGTTACGGCCCGGTAATTGCCGCACGCCAAGGGAACCTAACTTCATTATTTTCAGGTGGTTCTCTTTTGGCCACCAGTGAAGATAAATCGGCCAATGAAGAATTTATCCATATGAGCTTATCGGCAACCACCCCGGCAACTAATCAAGATATTCTTTTTATCGGAGCTACAGTATCCGGGCAGATTCAAGAATTGGCCAAATATAAATTAAGCTCCCTGGATTGCCTGCAAATAAATCCCCTAATCTGGAAACTCACACCCGATTTACCACCTGGTGAGCTAAGAAATAAGATCAAGTTTATTACTCGTGACCCCCGCAGCTACCTTAAAAACACCCGCCAACAATACGATGCTATCTTAATGAACATGCCTGCACCCTCTAATCTGGCCTTAAACCGCTATTTCACCGAAGATTTCTTTAAGCTGGTTGCCGGACGCTTAAAACCCAATGGCATCTTCTCCTTCTTTATCCCTTCCAAGCGGGAGATTTTAAGCCCGCAATTTATCAAATTCAATTCCAGCATCATCAACGCCTTAGATAGAGCCTTCGCCAACCGATTAATCATCCCCTCCGATTCTATGATTATCCTCGCCTCCAAAGAGAAAAAAATTAATGATCAAGAGTTGCTGGATAATTTTACCAAAACAAAACCTAAAACTAGCTTTTTTACCATCTACCATTTTAAAGACTACCTTACGCCTTCCATGCGCAATTATACGCAGAATTTATTGGATAAAAAAATCACGCCAAATACCGACCTTAACCCCTCGGGGTTCCTCAATTATCTGCTCTTAGAGCAAACTAAGTTTTATCCTAATTTTAGGCTGGACTTAAAAAAAATACGGCTAGCCATCAGCCTGGCTCTTTTGCTCTGCGGGCTGCTCGTAATAATAGTAAGCTACCTATCTAGAAAAGCTTCCTGTCTCCTAAATATCGCAGCTATCGGCTTTAGCTCAATCAGCCTGAGTTCAGTAATCTTTGTGCTCTTTCAACTTTTTTGCGCAGCTCTTTTCTGGAAATTAGGTTTACTCATCGGGATGTTTATGGCGGGGGTAGCCAGCGGGGTATTTTTTACCAACACGGCCGAAACTAATCGCGCTAATCTGCTTTCGGTGCTTTATCTATCCTGGATGGTGGCCATCTTTATTTTATTTTCCAATCTTAAGGCGATCGGCAGCTTTGATTACGCGGAATTTATCTTCTATTTCTTTGCCTTGTTCTGCGGATTCCTCACCGGCAGCGCTTATCCGCTTTTAGCCCAGGAGCTGCTCAGAAATAAATTTCCCAGCCAAAACTTAACTATAATTATCTATTCCACAGATTTAATCGGGGCATTTTTAGGAACGCTGGTGTGCGGAATACTGCTCATACCATTTTTGGGCATCGCTAACAGCCTTTTAACTTTGATATTTTTAAACGCAATTTTTGCTTTAAAAAACCTGCGCCGCTAATCCCAGACCCCGGAAATCTTAGCACCACAGTATTTACACTTACCTTTAATAATATTATTCTCTAATACCGTATAACCTATGCGCTTAATCAAAAGTTTGCCGCATACCGGACAAATGGTATCCTCTTTGGCATCTTGAGTAATATTGCCCAGATATACATAACGCAGCCCGGTTTTTTGAGCAATTTTTCCGGCGCCGATTAACGTCTCCAGGGGAGTAGGAGATAAATCCACTAACTTATACATCGGAAAGAACCTGGAAAAGTGTACCGGTGTATCCGGCCCTAAGTTGTCCTTGATCCATAAACAAAGATTATAAATGTCTTCATCGGAATCATTAGCAGTAGGAATGATAAGATTGGTTACCTCTGTCCAAACTCCTGCTTCTTTTAAAATCTTGAGCGAACTCAGGACGCTGTTTAAGCTGCCTTCGCAGAAAGAAGAGTAGTATTTTTCGCTAAAACCTTTAAGGTCAATATTTGCCGCCGTCAGGTATTTGGCCAGCTGGCGCAGAGGTTCGGGATTAATAAAACCTGACGAGTGCATAACACAAGCGATACCTTCCTGCTTGGCTAATTTAGCAATATCAAGCATATATTCATAAAAGATCGTCGGTTCAGTATAAGTAAAAGCGATGGTTTTAGATCCAGTTTCCTTGGCTTGTTTAACGATCTCCTCAGGCGAAACAAATGCCACCTTGACTGATTCAGGATCTAGCTGAGAGATCTCCCAATTCTGGCAAAATTTACACCTTAAATTACATCCGGCAGTGGCGATAGAAAATGATTTTGTCCCCGGATAAACATGGAAAAGCGGTTTTTTCTCAATGGGATCGACATGGATGGCCACCGGCTGGCCGTAAGTAAGACAGTAGAGTTCACCTTTAATATTTTTCCTGGCCCGGCAAAAACCGCGCTGATTAACAGGAATCAGACAATGCCGAGGGCACAAAAAACATTGCACCTTGCCCTGGCCGGCAGGCTGCCAGTATAATGCCACTTTCAATTCTGCTGGTGCAAGGTCATCTTTGGCTAAAGATTCCGATAAATTAAGGGAGGACCTCTGAAAAAAAAAGAATGCGGCAATTACCAAAGTAACAAGAATTATTGTGAATAATATTTTTTTAGGACCTAAGAACTTGAGCGGGCGGGTTTCCAACACCAGAATAGTTCCCCCATTGAACAGATTTTACAATTAGGAGGCGTCATGGATTTTACTCGTGCACCATGCCATCCATAGAAGATTTTAGGCTACCAACCGAATGCGACACATGTGGAAAAAACCTACTCGCCACAAGAACAATCGCCCCGATGATAAGTGCAAAAATAATTACATATTCTATCGTGCTTTGTCCTGTTCTAGATTTTGACATTCTTCCTCCTTTAAAATCTTTCTCTAAAACGAATGGGTTATTTTTGTTCTCGCCTGATGCCCTCTCTTATCTTCTCAATGGTCTCCAGCCACTCCTGCTTAATATTTCTTTCCCACTCTAAATATTCCGCCTGCAACTTTTCATCGATGTGCACATAACCGATGTCTCCGGAGATAAAACTTTCCGCTTTATCCTTAGGTTCCAAAAACTTCTCTATTTTAGCGAACACTAATTTGGCGTCCAGATCAATATTTTCTCTAAGGATAACCTCAATTTTTCTCAATATAAGCTGCTTAGTAACCTTACCGTCTTTTTCCAGCATACTTTTCTCCTTAGCAATAAAAAAGCTAAAACAATTAACTCGCCCGACTAAATCAACTTTCCAAAGCAGCCGGGGAAGTTCTCCTTCATCATCTGATAGATCTTTTCCCGGTCAGAATCACGGACTTTTAAAAATCTTACGCCGTAAACTTGTTTTTCCTGGACTACTTTATGCCAGGTCACGGCAATTTCGATATCAAAGAAATACTTATCATTAAAATAAAGCTCCACGCGTACACTGGCTTCCGGGATCTTTTCGCTCATCGCCAGAGAAAATCCACGCATATTTAAATCCTTAACTTCACAGGCTACATAATCTGTCGCACCCTGCCACTTGATTTTAGCCGCACAGGCAATCTTCCACCTCGGCAGGAGCCTTTTCTCAACAAAAGCCGGCGGGGAAGGCAAAACTTTTTTCTTTTTAAAAAAACTGAATAAACCCATACTACAACTCTCCTTGCCAGCCTAATTCATTATTCTTAAGTAAATTATACCACTTCCATTTAAGAATTGTAAGCAAATATAATAACAGTACTTTAAGCTTTGCCGTATCTAAAAATTGACCGGGTGCTGCTGTAAAAGATTATTTGGCGGACGATGACGAGATAGATTCTGATAAAATCTTCCCGTCACTAGGAGGCGTTTCTCAGGGGGTCTAAAGCTGCTATTTTGTTTTCCTAACCGCGGGTTTCTTCAGGATATACCGGGTTACAAATTATGCCTCCTGCCAAAATGAGAATAGAAAAACAAAAAACCGGAGTTTTACTGATAGGCATTCTTACTTTTTATTGTTTTTGGAAGAATTCTTTATGATGGCAACCGCCTCAATCTCCACCAGGAGTTCCGGACGGCAGAGGCCTGCTTGGACACAAACGCTGGCTGGAAAAGGAGCTAGTTTCTGTTGTTGATAGAAATAATTCCGAGATTCGTTAAAGAGCGCATAATCCCGCATATCTTTCAGGTAGCAGCGGGTCTGCACAACATCATGCCAGGTTGCCCCTTCAGAGGCCAGCAGCGCAGCGATGTTGCTGAAGGTGCGCTTTAGCTGAGCCTTCAAATCACCAATATGCCTACTCTTACCTTTTTTATCAATGCTGGCGGTACCGGATATAAACAGCATGCTGTACTGCCCCAGCAGAACTCGCATCCCGCGAGAAAATGACCTCCGGTAATCAATCGGTTCATTCAAGACACCCGCAGCATGCATCGCCTTCTTTAAGTTGCTCTTTTTAATCATTTCCAAATACACCTCCAAATTAAAAAACTAATTAATCTTCTTCATGCTCACAATTTACTAAGGTTAGCTCCTGCGGATCTTGGCAGCGCAGGTTTAAGATTTTTATTTACTGTCTTTATTATTCAACATCATCACTGTATCATTACCTAACATCGTAACGGGAAGCTTACCGTCCCACTTTTTAATCCACTCTAAAGAAACAATTTGAGGATTAACCGTGGCCCTGATTAATTCCTGCCTCCTGGATTCTCCTTCAGCCTCTAAAATAACGGCTTCTTTATTTTGAACGGCTTGCATTTTCTTATATTCAGCGGTTTTGATTTTCTGTTCTTCAATCTGCTTGGCTTCTACTACCCGGTTAAATTCCGGGGTAAAATCTACATTCACTAAATTCACGCTCTCAATTACTATAAAATACTCATTTAATTTTAAGCGTAAAGCTACCTCAATGGCATCTTTTAATTCCGCGCGCTTGACAATAATATTTTCTACCGTGTATTGCGAGACCAAAGACTTGGCAATTTCGTTAGTCACCGGAACGATAACTTTATCGGTATAATCTCGGCCTACTTTAGTAAATATTTCATTTACTTTAGTGTAATCCAAATGATAGTTAATTACCGTTTTCATTCTCACCAGCTGTAAATCTTTAGAAGCGCAATCTTCTAATATATCAATCCTCTGGGTTCTGATATCAAAGACATTGAGCTGCTCGACAACGGGTATTTTTAAGCTAAACCCGGATTGCACCGATTTAGTCTTACCGGTGGCCTGGTTAAAGATTACCCCCACCTGGCCTACTCCGATCACATAAAAACATCCAAAGAAAATAACTAAAACTACACCGGCAATTACCGCTTTAATCCCCCAACTTATTGCTAATTTAATTTCATGCTGTTCCATTTTTCCTCCTTTTGTTCTAATAAATTATCTAGTTAGCTATATTTTATCACAAATTCCAAAATTACCAGCAAACAAAAATGGCTAAAACGGTTAGCTCTGGCGCTCTGGAATCAATCTTGGCAAGAGGTACTGATAAATTCCTTCGGCAATTATCTGGTGCCCATGGCTATTAAGATGCGGGTCAACCTTAAAAAATACAGGTTCTCCTCTAGCGAACGCCTCTTTTAAAACCGGTAGGCAATTAAGATACGGTATATTGTTTTTACTCAAAAGGTCGCAGAAAGATTTCCATTGGGATTGCAATACACCATTATTATCATCAACAAATTCTTTAGGAGGGATCAGCAAAAACCAGCAAGAGATGCGGTTCTTTACACACCAGTCTTGGATCGCCTTAAACTCTTTCAAAGTAATGGCATATTTATTGTTCAAGCTGGACTGGCTTTCTGTGACGCTGGCAACTTTTACTCTGAATAAAGCCTTTTTAGAGATAACGGTAAATATCCTTCTTAATAATGCGTAAGATCTAAAATTCTTGTTTAAAAAAAGCCTCAGCTGGGCGTTGCTGGTGATTTTGCCGGAGGTTAAAAATCCGGTCTCGGCTAAGAAGGTTACCCGGTCTATCCCCAGGTCATCCCACCAGAATTGAACCATCGCCATATTAGGATGATAACTTAATCCCTTTTGCTCCAAATACGCTTTCTGGTTATAGGTAGAATACCCAACCATGCCCGCTTTTATAATTGAAAGCTTTTGCCCTTTGGCGGCATTAAACATCTGTTCCAGTTTGCTTAAATAGGTATCCTTTAATTCCACCCCGACGCCAAAAGAAAAAGAATCTCCGAGAGCTAATATTTTAAATTGATCTTGGCTTAGGGAGCGCTCAACATCTCTTAACCCCCGACTATTCGTATCGATGGAAATAGTAAATTCCGGCTGTGAATATTTACCTCTAAAGTTTTTTGCCAATTCGTATCCATAAAATTCATTGCTTACAAAGTACCCTTCGGGAAAGGCATAATAAGGTTGCCTAACTATATACCGGGCAACGATCTCTAAAAAAATAAGCGAAACGATAGAAATCCAACAAAATAAAAAGATCGCTTTGATTAGTTTTTTGACCATAATTTAGGCACCTACAAGGATGGCTGAACAGTTAAGTCCAGCCCCTGCAACGGTAGCTATACGGCCCTTATTTTTTAAAATGACCTGTTCTACTTTGATCGATATCGCCCTATCGATGCCTGCTTTATTGGTCGTATAATCTACAACTACCCTGGTCATCAATAACCACGATCTCGCGCCTTACTTCATTGCCGGAGCCAGGCAGGATGATTGAATCTACTTTGCCTTTAAAAATTTTTGACTCCGCGGTAGGCTGGCCGGCCGGGCCTGGCTGCTTTTGTGTAAAACCATAAGAGTAAACCGACATCGCAATAAATAAAACTAAAAATGTTTTTTTCATTAGGCGTTTTATTGGTTAGAAACGCAGAGGCAGGGAGTCTGCCTAAATAATTTCATCATCCGTCGATACATTAATATGTTACAACAATATATATTTTATTGCAAGGGTAACTTTGAGTCTGGATGTTACCCGATTCTTTACTTATCTAACAACCTGGTTTTTATTATTACGTGAATTTATGAAGATTAGAAGTAAATTATTATTAACACTATGTTGAGGAAGAATCAAGAGTATTGCAAGGCAGAATGACAGTAAATGTAGACCCCTTACCGAGTTGGCTTGAGACACTAATATCTCCGTGGTGAATTTTGGCAATGGAATGCGCGATGCTTAAGCCCAGGCCGCTACCACTTTTATCTGCTGAACCAACGTAGTCAATGCGGAAAAAACGGCGAAAAATCTTATTCAGGTTATCGGGCGCGATCCCTACGCCCGTATCTGAAACTGAAACGGAGACTTTCTCCGTTTCCAATTTAGCCAAGATAGTTATTTTTCCGCCTTGCGCGCTAAATTTAACGGCGTTGTCCAAGAGATTGATAAAGAGACGGCGTAAATGCAGCCAATCCGCAAGGATACTTACCGGTTTATCCGGTTGCTCAAGGCTGACGCTAATATTTTTGAGCAGAGCCAGTTTCCTGGTATGTTCAAAGATTTCTTCTAGAAAAACAAAGAGGTCAATCTGCTCAAATTTGAATGCCTCAGACTGATGCTCAAGCTTGCTTAGAAGCAGCAGGTCTTCTACAATCTTAATCAACTGCCCTGCTTCCCGGAGATTAACATCAATTACCCGCTTATATTCCTCAATGTCGCGTGTCTGCATAAGCGCCAACTCAGATTCTCCGATTATAATAGTAAGGGGAGTTTTTAACTCATGGGCTACATTTGAACTAAATTCATCTATATAACGGAAGGAACTATCAAGCCGGGAGATCATCTCATTAAAGGCATCTACAAGATAACTTAATTCCTCATCAACGTTCTCTATTTTTACCCTGGAGCTTAAATCTTTTATAGTAATATTCTTGGCTATGTTGATTACTTCTTTCACTGGCCTTAGAATGCGCTCAGTAATCAAGCCTCCCAAAAAACTGGTAAAAATTAGAATAAACGGGATGGTAAATAAAGCGAAGAACAGGCTGCCATACAGAATTCTGGTCACTGGCACTCGCGAGGTGCCGATTTCAATAAAATACGTGCGTTTATTTTTGTAATAGTACGGTATAGTAATCAGGCGCAACCTATACGCACCGGAATTAATATCCTGATAGGCTACTGTTTTTTCCCCGGATCTGGAAATATTCTTTAAAAGATGTTCCAGCAGCCTTTTATCTACATTAGGGGAATTGGTAACCACATTTCTTTCGGTGCTGGCTAAAACAACGTAATCGTTTTGAATATTAAGCTTTTCGCGGACCGCTAACCACTGCTTTTGGGACTTTGTGATCTCTGCCTGCTTAGTACTTATTCCATCCTGCCTGATTACCGCATCGGATGCCAAGCGAAACGCCCGCTGGTCATCTTCCAGGGCTGGCAAAAAAGAATTTATAGCGTTAGTGACCTCTTGCGCCTTGATGGATAATTCCCGGTCCAGGTCTCGATAGAGCGCGAAACGCTGGCCAAAGAACAGGACCCCGGTATAAGAAATAAGTATGGCGCCCAGAAGCGCCATATAAAACAAGCTAACTTTAAACCTGATAGAATTAAATTTTATTTGTTTTATTCTTTTAAACAATAGCCGCTCCCGCGAATGGTGTGGATCAAAGGTTTTGCAAAACCTTTATCAATCTTAGCGCGCAGATAGTTCACAAACACATCAATAACATTGGTAAAACTGTCAAAATCTTCATGCCAGACGTGATCAGAAATCATGGTGCGGCTAATCACTGTCCCGGCATTAAGCATGAAATACTCAAGCAAGATATATTCCTTACTGGTTAGTTCAATTTCCTTGTCCTTGCGCTTAACCTTGTGGGTAAGCTGGTTTAATTCCAGGTCTCCAACCTTCAGGACTCCACCTTGGCTGGGTTTGTTCCTGCGAAGCAAGGCCTGCACCCTTGCCAGGAGCTCTTTGAAAGCAAAGGGTTTGGCAAGGTAATCATCGGCTCCGCAATTAAGACCGCGAACCTTATCCTCAGCGGTATTTTTAACTGAAAACATCAGAATCGGAGTTTCTATCTTTTTACTACGAAGCTGGCGGCAAACAGAAAGCCC
>JAZDLL010000051.1:0-5884 GCA_043802105.1 Candidatus Omnitrophota bacterium | reverse complement strand
TTTAATTAGCGGAAGTTGCGATATTGCGATGAGCTCAAGAAATATTAAGGATAAAGAAGTTGCTTTAGCTAAACAGAAAGGAATTAATCCTTACGAGATAAAAGTGGCTTTGGATGGTTTAGCGGTGGTGGTCAATCCGGCCAATCCGATAAGTAAGCTTACCATTGACCAGCTATCAGGTATTTTTACCGGCAAGATCTCTAACTGGAAAGAAGTCGGGGGTAATGATCAGAAGATTGTTGTCCTTTCGCGTGAAGTTAACTCCGGAACGCATGTCTATTTTAAAGAGCATGTATTAAGAAAACTAGATCCCAATAGCAAAGAGGAATTTGCTCCGGGAGCTTTGCTATTATCTTCTTCACAGGCGATTGCTGATGAGGTGGCGGGCAATCCGTCGGCTATCGGTTATTATGGCATGGGGTACATTAGTAGCAAACAGAAACATATCGATGTAGCGGGCGATGAAAAATCTGCCTATATCAATCCGAACATTGAGAATGTGATTAGCGGAACGTATCCGATATCCCGGCCGCTGTTTTTATATACCAATGACCAGCCGCAGGGATTAGTTAAAAAGTTTGTGGACTATGTTTTATCTAAAGAAGGTCAGGAGATCGTAGTTAACACAGATTTTGTTCCCATCATAAAATGATCCTCAGAAAGTTTAAAGAATTTGTTGTTGAGAAGCTAATCCTGATTTGCGGGTTAGCTTCTATTCTTTTTGTAATTCTTATTTTTTTATTTTTAACTAAAGAAGGATTGGCGGTATTTAAATCTGTTAGCCCAGCTAATTTTATACTGGGTAAAAGTTGGTATCCTATCTCTGAGCCTGCGCAGTTAGGCATATTACCGTTAATATTTGGTTCGTTAATGGTAACTTTAGGCGCGGCTATAATTTCTATTCCGATCGGCGTAGCCTGTGCGGTTTATATCGCTGAAATTGCCCCCCTTAAGATTAAGGAGATTCTTAAAGCCGGGATTGAATTGTTAGCGGCTATTCCTAGTGTAGTTTTAGGTTTTATTGGTATGGTGACTCTGGTCCCCTGGATTAAGAGCGTATTTCATTTGCCCACCGGTTTAACTGCTTTATCCGGGTCGATAATTCTAGCTTTTATGGCCATGCCGACGATAGTTTCGGTGGCTGAGGATGCGCTTTATTCGGTGCCTAAAAGCTATAAAGAAGGGGCGTTTGCTTTAGGGGCTACGCATTGGCAGACCATTTACCGGGTCCTGCTTCCGGCGGCTTCTTCGGGAATTGTGGCAGCGGTAATGTTGGGTATCGGCAGGGTCATTGGCGAGACCATGGCGGTGATGATGATTACCGGCAATGCCGCGGTTATTCCGCAAAGTATTCTAGTCCCTGTACGCACTTTGACTGCGACCATTGCCGCGGAAATGGGGGAAGCGGTTGTCGGCAGCGAACATTATTTCGCCCTGTTTGCGATTGGCATAGTTTTATTTATCATGAGTTTTATTGTTAATGTTACGGCGGATCTGTTTTTACATAAGAGACGATGATGCGTAATACACAGCGCTCGCAAAAAATCGCATTCTTTTTTCTGTTTTTAGCCACGCTTTTAATTGTTTTGCCGGTGGGGTTAATCGTGGTAATTATTGTGCAAAAAGGCGCCCCGGCAATTAATTGGCAGTTTTTATCTGATATCCCGCGTCAGGGGATGCGTGCCGGAGGAATATTCCCGGCGATTGTCGGGACTTTTTATCTGGTTTTCGGGGCAATATTTTTTGCTTTACCTATTGGATTGTTGGCTGCCGTTTATTTAAGTGAATATGCCAAAGACAATCTGCTTAACCGGATAATCAAGTTGGCAATTATTAACCTTTCCGGAGTGCCTTCGGTAGTTTATGGTCTTTTCGGTTTGGCGCTGTTTGTGGTTTTTTTGAAATTCGGCGCTTCGATTTTATCAGGTTCTCTTACTCTAGGAATTATGATTTTACCGATAATTATTACTACTTCTCGTGAAGCTCTGGAGAGTGTTCCGCAGTCTTTTCGTGAGGTAAGCCTTTCGCTGGGGGCAAGTAAGTGGCAAACCATCAGGCATATTGTTTTACCTAATGCCATACCGGGGATTTTAACCGGTACGATCCTGGGTTTAGGCCGGGCAGCCGGTGAAACCGCCCCTATACTTTTTACGGTGGCAGCTTTTTATCTTCCGCGATTGCCTAAATCTATTTTTGATCAAGCCATGGCGTTGCCGTATCATTTGTATGTAATTTCGACTCAGGTGCCCAATGTTGATGAAAAAGTACGTTATGGCACAGCGTTAGTTTTATTATTTTTAGTTTTAGTGATGAATCTGGTAGCCATAATTATTCGCTATAATTTTAGGAAGAAGAAAAAATGGTAAAGTTTAATGCTCAAGATTTAAACATCTGGTTCGGGCAGATCCATGCTTTAAAAGGCGTGAATATTGAGATCCAGGCTAATGAAATTTTAAGCGTGATCGGGCCCTCCAATAGCGGAAAGACCAGTTTCTTGCGCATGCTTAATCGTTTAAATGATCTGTACCCTGGTTTTAAGATGAGTGGCCGGCTACAATACGATAAAACGGACATCAGAGAATTAGATATTGAAGTTCTGCGTAAAAGAGTGGGTATGGTTTTTGCTTTACCCTTGCCGTTGCCTTTATCTATTTTTGAAAACATAGCTTATGGCGTTAAAATGCACGGAGAGAAATCTCGCCAGAAAATTTCCACGATAGTTGAACGCTCGCTTAAGCAGGCCTATATCTGGGATGAGGTTAAAGATAGATTGGATCTGTCGGCTTTTAAATTATCCGGCGGGCAACAGCAGCGCCTTTGTATCGCTAGGAGCTTGGCTGTGGAGCCGGATGTTATTTTATTTGATGAGCCTTGTTCCGGGCTGGATCCGATCTCGACCGCCAAAATAGAAGAAGCCATGCTTAAATTAAAGAAAGATTATACCTTGGTTTTAGTAACTAATAATGTTAAGCAGGCAGCCAGAGTAGGAGACCGCACAGCTTTCTTTTTATCTGGCGAGCTGGTGGAGCTGGACAAAACAGAAAGAATATTTACCGCACCTAGCGATCAGCGCACCGATGATTATATTAGAGGGAAATTTGGATAATGGCGGATATTAAGGTAAATAATTTAAATTTGTGGTACACGGATTTTCAGGCGCTAATCAATGTGAATGCGCATTTTGCGCAGAAGCAGATTACGGCCATGATCGGACCTTCCGGTTGCGGCAAATCCACGCTGTTGAGGGTTTTTAATCGCATGAATGATCTTATTGAGGGTGTGCGCGTAAGCGGCGAAGTGTTAATTGACACCCAGAATATTATCTCTGAAAAAACGGATTTAGTTAGTTTGCGTAAGAAAGTGGGTATGGTTTTTCAGCGGCCCAATCCCTTTCCCCTGTCGATTTATGAAAACATTGCTTTTGGCCAGAGGGTACATACTGAAGGCTTGACTAAACTTAAGCTTGATGAGGTGGTTCAGGATAGCTTAAGTTCTGTTCTTTTATGGGATGAGTTAAAAGATAAACTTAATAAATCCGCCCTGACTTTATCGTTGGAACAGAAACAGAGGCTTTGTATCGCCAGGTTGATTGCAGTTAAACCTGATATTTTGTTGATGGATGAACCCTGTTCTACGCTTGATCCGCAAGCCACCAGCCGGATTGAAGAGCTGATGCGTGAGCTAAAACATAATTACACTATTATAATTGTCACGCATAATATGCAGCAGGCAGCGCGTGTTTCAGATGAAACGGGTTTTATGCTTTTAGGGGAGTTAGTGGAATTTGGCAAAACCCAAGATATTTTTACTAATCCCAAGGACAAAAGAACAGAAGATTATATTACCGGTAGATACGGTTAAATGCACAGATAGTGCGCATTTGCGCAACTCAAATAAGCGCAGGTGCCGGATAAAAACAGGAGGATATCTAATGTTAAGACACTTAGATGAAGAGTTAAAAGAATTGCATAAAGATATTTTAAGGATGGCAGTTTTTGCCCAGGAGTCAATTTTTAGGTCCGTGGAGTCCTTAAAAAATCGGGACCAGTCCTTAGCTCAGGCAGTAATTGATAATGATAATAATATCGATGATTTGGAGTTGATTATAGATGAGAAATGCATCGATCTTATCGCCCGTTATCAGCCAATGGCCGGGGATTTAAGATATATTGCCACTGGGATGAAAATTAACGCGGAATTAGAGCGGATTGCCGATATTGCTTTGGATATCTCACAAAGATCCCTGGAGTTAATGAAGAAACCGTTGCTTAAGCCATTAGTGGATATTCCTAAGCTTTCGCAGGTGGCTCAGGATATGGTGCGCAACGCTATCGATGCTTTTGTAAAAAGAGACGTCCATCTTGCCCGCCAGGTAGTCTTAGCGGATTCCGAGGCTGACCGGTTGAAGAATTTAGTCCAGGAGGAGCTGGTTAATGAATATCTAGCGCGGGATCCTAAAACCGCCGACCGAGCGGTAGCTTTATTATTGATTGCCCGGTACTTAGAGCGGATTTGTGACCATACGACCAATATTGCCGAAGATGTAATCTATATGGTGGAGGCAAAAGTAGTTAAACATCATCCTGAAGAGCTTAAGTAAGTCTGTCAATATCCCCTTGACCCGGTTACTAGTTGTGCTATCATAAACTAAATTATTCGTAACGGGCAAGGCCCTGCCAGTGATTTAAATATGAAAAATAAGGTTACTTTGTGGATTAAGCAAAAAGTTAAGGATTCCGGGGCCAAAGGCATTGTTTTGGGGCTTTCCGGAGGGATAGATTCTGCGGTAGTTGCGGCGTTAGCGAAGGCTGCGGTGGGAAAGAATAATTTACTGGTTCTTTTTATGCCCTGCAATAGCGATCCGCAGGATCTCAAAGACGCCAAATTAGTTGCTCATCAGCTAGGGCTTAAATCCAAGCTGGTGGATCTATCGGCAGTTTATAATAATTTCCTGAAAGTTTTACCCGGGGCGATCAGCCTGGCGCGGGGGAATCTTAAGCCCCGCTTGCGCATGAGCACCCTTTATTATTTTGCTAATAAGCTAAATTACCTGGTTTGTGGTACTGGAAATAAATCCGAACTGATGGTTGGATACTTTACTAAGTATGGCGATGGCGGGGTAGATATCTTGCCGATTGCGGATTTATTTAAACGCCAGGTGCGGCAGCTGGCCAAAGAGCTAAAAATACCTCAGGGTATTATTGCCAAGGCTCCTACGGCCGGACTTTGGAATGGCCAAACCGATGAAGAGGAGATGGGGATAACTTATAATGAATTGGATGACATTTTAGACAGATTTTGTAACCATAAAAAACAGCTAGCCGACAATAAAAAAGTTGATAAGGTAACCCGGATGTATAAAAAATCAGAGCATAAAAGAAAAGGCGCAGAGATTTGTCGTATTAACTAAGAGGGGGACGATAAAATGGACGAAATATTAGAGATTTTAGAAAAGGATGGCCGGGCCAGCATAGAGGATATTGCTAAGATGACGCGTAAAAAACCGCTGGATGTGAAAAAGGCGATTAAGCAGTATGAAAAAACCGGGGCAATTTTAAAATATAAAGCGGTCATTAATAAAGATTTAATTAAAGATACGGAATCTGAGGTGCGGGCGTTAATTGAGGTTAACATTGTTCCGCAGAAGGATCTGGGTTTTGAGAAGATTGCCCAGCGCATCTATTCATTTCCTGAGGTGACCAGCTGTTATTTAATCAGCGGGACCTATGATTTGTTAGTGGTAGTCGAGGGTAAGAATCTGAATACGGTTTCTAATTTTGTAGCGGAAAAACTTTCTTGTTTGGAAAATGTGCGCGGCACGGCTACGCACTTTTTGCTGAAGAAATATAAAGAAGACGGCGTGATTTTAAAACAAAAGTCAGAG
>JAZDLL010000019.1:0-13146 GCA_043802105.1 Candidatus Omnitrophota bacterium | reverse complement strand
ACGTTTGACGTGGCGAAGGACCTTTGTATCACTAGGAATTTTTTATTATATCAACCCCCTACCTGCTTCTCAATATATTTCTCGATAATCCTTTTGGCTTTTTTTAAAGCGTGATACCGATGGCTCATTTTATGCTTAACCTTTTCTCCCAGCTGAG
The DNA here is from genome assembly GCA_043802105.1 of Candidatus Omnitrophota bacterium. Taxonomy (GTDB): domain Bacteria; phylum Omnitrophota; class Gorgyraeia; order Gygaellales; family Profunditerraquicolaceae; genus UBA6249. The sequence continues at coordinate 12,989 of JAZDLL010000019.1, read as the reverse complement.
CAAAGGTCTTTTTATATTTAGAAATATAAAATAACGGATCATATCCAAAACCAGCACTGCCCTGAGGCTCAAAAGCAATTATACCGGGACAATCTCCTCGAACCACCCCGATTAATCCACCTTTATCAGCTAAAGCCACGGCGCAAACATAATGCGCTTTTCTTTCCGCCACAGACGCATCTTTTAATAATTTCAATAGCTTAAGATTATTTTTAATATCGCTTTTATCTGAACCTGAAAAACGCGCCGAATAAATCCCTGGCTTTCCGCCTAAAGCATCAACACATAACCCTGAATCCTCGCCTAAACAAAGCTGGCCGGTAAAACGCGCTAACTTGACCGCTTTCTTTATAGCATTCTCTTGAAAAGTTTTGCCATTTTCCACAACCGGCGGAACATTCTTATAGGCATCCAGAGAAAGAAATTTTAAAGGCATGCCTTTTAAAATATCTTTTATTTCGGATAACTTTTTTTTATTTTTTGTGGCCACTACCAACTGCTTCATTATAACAATATATCCCCGACCAATTTTCTTTGAATGGTAAAAAGCTCTTGGATGCCTTTCTGGGCTAAATCCAGCATGGTATCCATTTTATCTTTGGAAAAAGGCTTGCGCTCCGCAGTGCCCTGAATCTCGATAAATTCCCCGGCGGTGGTCATAATCACATTCATATCCACTTCGGCTTTAGAATCCTCCTCATAGCATAAGTCTAAAATCAGCGTATCATTTAGAATACCTACGCTGGTGGCCGCGATATAATCCTGGATGGGAACCTTATTAATCTTGCCGTCTTTTTTAAGCTTCGCCAAAGCGTCAACTAAGGCAATAAAACTACCGGTAATCGCCGCTGTGCGCGTGCCTCCGTCCCCCTGGATAACGTCGCAATCCATCCAAATCGTGCGTTCGCCGATTTGTTTCATATCGATAATCGACCTAAGGGATCTGCCAATTAAGCGCTGAATCTCATAAGTGCGCCCGGAATCCTTGCCTCTGGGGATACGCGTCCCGCATGAGCGAGGAAGCATCCCGTACTCCGCAGTAACCCAGCCGGTGCCGGAATTTCTTAAAAACTGCGGAACAGTCTCTTCGACCGAAGCAGTACAAATTACCTTGGTATTACCTAATTCAATCAAGCAGGACCCTTCGGGATATTTAATATAATTCCTGGTGATGGTAACTTTTCTGATTTTATCATTGCCGCGTCCGTCAATCCTAATCATAAATACACCCTCCATTAACATCCATCGCTACTATCAAAGGAAAATTTTCTACTTCCAATTTTAAGATTGCCTCCGGGCCTAAATCGCCATAAGCAACGGTTTTGGCGCTCTTAACATATTTGCTTAATAAAGCCCCACATCCGGCATAAGTAATAAAATATACTCCCCTATATTTCTTAATTGCTTCCTTTACTTTGAGTCCACGGTTACCCTTACCAATCATTCCCCTTAACCCCTTGGCCAGAAGTATACCGGTAAAGGCATCCATCCGCGAACTAGTCGTCGGCCCACAGGAACCAATGGTCTTACCTTTAGGAGTTTGCGTAGGGCCGCAATAATAAATAACGGCATCCTGCAGCTTAAAAGGCAAAGCTTGGCGCAACATAATCGCCCGGGTTAACCTCTTATGCGCCTGATCCCGGGCAGTATAAAGTGTTCCGCTTAAAAAAACCTCCTGCCCGGCTTTTAAGGATTTAATTTTATTTAAATCTAATGGGGTATTTATTCTTTTCATAAAACTACTTGGGCGCTCCTTAAAGCATGGCAGCTGATATTTACTGCTACCGGTAATCCGGCGATATGCGTGGGATAGGTTCGGATATTTACAGCTAAAGCTGTAGTTTGGCCGCCCAGGCCCATGGGACCAATTCCGGTTTTATTTATCTGCTTTAACAAATCTTTTTCCAGCTTTGAATGCTTAGTTGACAGTTTAACTAACAAAGCTTTTTTGGCCATCAGACTGGCATAATCTGCAGATCCCCCAATGCCCACACCAATCACATAAGGCGGACAGGCGTCCGGTCCGGCATCCTTGACTGTTTCAACAATAAACTGCTTGATCTCTTCTAAGCTGGCTGTAGGCTTAAACATTTTAAGTCGCGATTTATTTTCACAGCCAAAACCTTTGGGTAGCAGAATTAATTTTATTCTATCCCCTGAAACAATATCCAAATGCATGATGCAGGGAGAAAATCCGGGTTTACCTCTAAACAAAGGATCCCTGACAATAGAATTTCTTAAGGAATATTTTTTATACCCGGCTTCTATGCCTGAATTGATCGCCGCTTTTAAATTTCCGGATATCTTCAAATCCTGCCCCATCTCTACAAAGACTACCGGCATGCCCGTATCTTGACAGATGGCCAGATTTTCTTTTTTAGCATAAGCAGCATTATCCAGTATCGCTTTAAGAATAGTTTTTGCCCGTCTGTTCTTTTCGCCCGCATAAGCCTTACGCAAAACATACAAAACATCCTTACGCAGCGAAAAATTAGCCCGCTTGACTAATTCCTCTACCGCCTGAGTTATTTTTTGCGCTTTTAGTTCTCTCATCGAGCTTTATACTCTGCGGATACAGTAGTGGTGATGCCTCCGCGGGGATTAAAAGTTCCGCTAATCTTTACCCAGCGCGGCTTGACTGAACTTACAAAATCTTCCAACATCTTATTAATTAAATGTTCGTGGAAAATTCCCACATTGCGAAAAAAGATGGTATACATCTTAAAAGATTTTAATTCCACGCAAAACTTAACCGGAGAATACTCAATTCGGATAACCGCAAAATCCGGCAAACCGGTCTTTGGGCAAATACAGGTGAACTCCGGAATATCCAGATTAATCATATAAACCTTATCCGCATACTGATTCTGCCAGACCTGAATTTGAGGAACTTTTAATTTCCGGACATTCTTCTGTAAACCTTCATAATCAGATCTTTTCATTTATCTTAACCCCATTATTTTATGAACCTGGGGGATAACACAGGTGGTCACCCCCTGTTGATTGGCGATCTCCCTAAAACTTAACAACTTCTCATGCAGAACCGCTTGATTCTCATAGCTGTTGGGCTGTAAAACCAGAACGCTGGAAGGGCTTACCTCTTTAATGATCGCCAAAGCCTCCTGTAAATCCTCTTCATAGGTTGCCTGACAAATAATTGCTTTGAGGAAGACTTCTTTTCTAGCGGCAATCTTTAAAAATTTCCGATGCATTTGCCAGAGATTGCCCATTCCGGTTGAACTGGGAAACTTTAAATCCATGGCAATAATATCGATACGGTCAATCAGCTGCTCCAACTCGGAAAATAAAGTCCCATTGGTTTCTAGATAATGCCGATGGCCAGATCCAGAAGTAAACTTAAGGATCTCTTTTAAAAAATCTGTATATAAAAGCGGCTCTCCGCCGGTAAAAGAAATCGAGTGGTACTTATTGCGATAAAGTTTGATCTCTTCAAAAAGCTCTCTTGGCTCATACTCCGTAAACCGGTCAAGTTTAGTATCGCAATAAGCGCAGCTTAAGTTGCAGTTAAAAAAACGCACAAAAATCTGCCTCTCTCCCAAATAAAGGCCTTCCCCCTGCACGCTGTCAAATATTTCGTTAATCCTGGCTTTCATCTATTAATTAACGGATCAGCAAGACCCGCCTCTTTAAAACCTTTAGCCCGATAATGACAGCTGGCGCATTTTCCGCAAGGCCTAATGCCGCAGCGATAACATGACCAGGTAAAACCAAACGGCACGCCAAGCTTTTGGCCCAGGCTGATGATTTGTGATTTGGTTTTATTTAATAACGGGGCCAAAATCCGGATTCCAGGTTTAGCCACCAGGCCCACCTTGGCCATTTTAACAAAAGCTTTAAAAAACTCACCGCGGCAATCAGGATAACCGGAATAATCCTGAGCATGCGCACCGATAAAAATCGCTTGGGCCTTAGCTACTTCTGCCAGCGATAAAGCAAAACTTAAAAATATAATATTGCGCGCCGGCACATAAGTAACCGGAACCCCTGAAATAATTTTTTCCGGAACTTTTACTTTCTTATCTAAAAGCGCCGACCCTTTCCAGGGAAAACCTATTTTCAAAATTCTGTAAGCACAACCGGCGCCCTTAGCAATCCTTACTGCGCAAGCTACCTCTTGCCGGTGCCTTTGGCCATAGTCGAAAATTAAAGTTTGGCATCTAAACCCTAAAGCTTTAGCCAAATACAAAACGGTAGCCGAATCCAGGCCACCGGATAAAAGCACTACCGCCGTCTTAGAAATTTTACTCCTCATAAGTAGCGCTGCTGGTGCTATTCTCCCAAACCGTTACACAGCTTAATAAAGGAATACCGGGTTTAAGCTGATTATAAATATACTTGGCGATATTCTCAGAGGTAGGATTAACCTTTTTAAAGTAAATCAGCTTATTAAGATATTTATGATCCAACTGCTCCAGGCAAGCGTTTAATTTTTTCTTTAAATATTTAAAATCCAAGACCATGCCGATATGATCCAGCTGCGCGGATTTAATCACTATTTCCACAATCCAATTATGGCCATGTAAATCTTCACATTTTCCTTTATAGCCCCGCAGATTATGCGCGGAGCTAAAAGTTCCTTGCACTTTTAAGCTATACATTATCCGCCTTCCTCACCTGCGTTAATTTTTTACCCATAAACCTCTGCGCCAACGAGCTAAACCATTCCGGATTATCGCTGACATAAAACTTGTGTTTGCCGCCTTTGCCGCGATTAAGTAAATCTTCACTAGCCAGGATCTTTTTTATTTCAAAAGCCACCTGCTTGGCAGAATCAATTAAAATAACCTGCTTGCCCAGAACCTCCTGAATTATGGTTTTAAGCAAAGGATAATGCGTGCAGCCTAAAATTACCGTATCTACGCCGGCATCGCGAAGTGGTTTCAAATACTGCCTGGCCACCTTTAAAACCACCTCTCCGGAAAGCCACCCCTCTTCAACAAAAGGAACAAATAAAGGGCAGGCCACCGCCGTTACTTTAACCTTACGATCAAGCTGCTTAATTTCTTTTTCATAGGTACGGCTTTTAATCGTTCCTTTAGTTCCGATAACTCCGATCCGCTTATTCTGCGAGGCATAAACCGCTTCCCGGGCTCCGGGAGTAATTACCCCAATAATCGGCACGCGAAAATTATTTTTAATTACCGGAAGCGCAACACTGGAGGCAGTGTTGCAAGCAACACAGATCAGTTTGACATCGTGCTTTAACAAAAACAGGATATTTTCAATCGAAAAACGGATTACGGTCTGGGGCGATTTAATCCCGTAAGGAACACGGGCAGTGTCGCCGAAATAAACGATGTTCTCATTAGGTAGTTGACGAATTATCTCTCTGACTACCGTCAGCCCGCCAACCCCGGAATCAAAAACTCCGATTGCGCTCATCTTGAGGTTACCTCCACAATTGCCATATCTTGTGAATAATCCCTGACCCCTTCTAATATACCGACCGCTAACTTTTCCCTGTAGCTAGAGGTCCTTAACAATCTCTCCTCATTTAAATTGGAAACAAACCCAACTTCAATCAATATCCCCGGCATAGTAATTCCTTTTAACACCTGAAAACGGGCATTCTTGACTCCCAGAATATCCGCATCAATACTAGCGTCCATAACTTTACATAAAGAACGCGATAGCTCGATTGACTCTGCCCGGCTATTCGTATAAATCATATCCCAAACAATCGCCCTTAAATCCTGGGTATCGCCGGAAAAAGTGCTATTCTTCAAATTTAAAGAAGAGCTCCTGGCCGTAAGGACAGCGCGCTTAGAATCACTCACGCTGGGAGCAACATAGTAAACCTCAAAACCGCTCAAAGAACGCGAACGGGCGGCGTTAGAATGAACGCTGATAAATAAATCCGCTCCAGAGTGGTTAGCGATATTAACCCGCGTAGAAAGAGGAATAAACTTATCCGTAGAACGGGTAAGTACGGTTTGTACGCCTTCGGCTTTTAAAAGGCTGCTTAATCTTTTGGCAATATCTAAATTTACATTCTTTTCCTTTAAACCATTCTTGCCGATCGCCCCGGGGTCATTGCCTCCATGGCCAGCGTCAATCACCACCCTGGTTAATCTTATTTTAGCGGCTGTCGCCCGGCGCCGAACTAAATCCACCGGTCTAAATAATACATCCAAAACCTGTTCTTTAAATTGCCGGGGAACGGCAATTGTGCCCTGATAAACATCGATCGGAGAATTTAAATGCAGGGCATTATCATTTACCAGCACCAATTCATCCCCCACCCGCAAACTTACGTGTTGAGTATCTTTACTTAAGTAAACCGTACGCAGGAGCGCATCATACTGCAGCGAAACCCCCCGTAAATCACACAAGGTAACCAGGGGATAATAAGTTACCCCGCCGATGGAATAGGTAGCAATATTTTCACCGGTCGGAATGGTAACGCAGCCGGAAAATAAAAGCATGGTTAAGAAAAATAATATATTTAGTCTTTTAATCATTATAATAAAATTAGAAACATTGGGTGGCGCCACACTCGCTACTCGGCTTGTCGCCTCGCCACGCTCGTGCGGCATCCACCAACTTTTTACTTGTCGCAAAAAGTTGGTGGAGGTGGGCGGAATTGGACCGCCGTCCTTAAGTAATCGTATAAAAGCCACTACATGCTTAGCCTGATAATTTACACTTAGCTTGGCAACTCCTACCCGGCAGGATTTACCAAACGCAGCCTTTTCGATTTTGCCCCGGTTTAGAAGGCTAACCGCCGGGACTATCCTACTTGAGCCCTAATCTATCCCGTAGGCTGGACAGTTAGAGGCTTAGCGTTTAATTAAACGCTAAGACTGGTCCGCAACCAGCTGGAAATGCCATCGGTTTAAACGATGACGCTGCCAGACGGTTTGTAAACACTTGCGTGTTTGCGTTTATATTGTGCAAGGATTGTTAACGCGGCTAACCTTACGTCCGCGGCATGCTGCTCTTATTCGACATATCTTAAGTCGAACCCTTTCACCCCCAAGTTTTCAAATAGCAATATTTCAAAGGGCAGTTACCCTCTTCTGTTCTTAATTACCCGGCGCAGCAATTTATCCGTTTCTCGCCGCTTTACCGTTTCTCTCTTATCATAAATCTTTTTACCTTTACCAAGCGCCAGCTCAATTTTTACAAAACCCCGGTCATTAAAGTAAACTCTTAATGGAATTAAGGTTAGGCCTTTTTGGGTAAGCTTGCCATTTATCCTTTGAATCTGCTGCTTATGTAGAAGCAGCTTACGATGTCTGTCCGGATCAACGTTTAGATAACTGGCTTGCGCGTAATGACTGATATGCGCGTTATATAAAAAAATCTCCCCTTCCTCAAAACGGGCAAAGCTATCATCTAAATTAACTTTAGCGGCGCGCAAGGATTTTACTTCCGAACCCTTTAATTCAATGCCGCACTCTAAAGACTCCAGAACTTCATAATCTCTGTACGCTTTACGGTTAGTGGCGATAATCTTGCTCATTTTAGCATAACCAGGTATAAATATAAACTTAAAAATAAGGGTATGGTCAACAGGCCCAGAATGTGGCTAAAAAATACCCCCTGGCTAATTAAAGCATCCTGCCGATTAAATCGGCGGATAATTACGGATAAAGAAGTTGCCGAAGGCATGGCCAGCTGCAACACAATCAAAAAACCTAATAAATACGGCAGCCTAAGTTTCAACACAAGCAGGATACCCAGTGCCGGCAGAATAATTAATTTTCCCAACAAAAATATAAAAGTTGCTTTCTTATCGATATCCTTCAGGCGCACTAAAGCAACATTGCCACCCACCACCAGCATGGCCAAAGGCAAAGTGCAGTTGCCCACCATGGATAAAGGTTTAAACAAAACCTCGGGAATAAACTTGTTGATCCCCAGCGCAATTAACGCCAGGCTGGCTAAATTCGCAACTACCGGCGAGCTAAAAACACTCTGCAGTTTAAATTTAACTTTTTTTTCATAAGTCAGCATATAAATACCTAATGACCAGGCCACCAGATCAAAGCCCAGTAAAAATAAAAAAATAAAAATGAATATATCGCTGGCTTGCTGGCCGGTAAATATGGAGGCGACAATAGCTAAAGGAAGATACCCAGAATTCTGAAAAGCCACTAAACTCAAAAACTGCAGCTTATCTGTCTTAAGAGCCACTAATTTGATCAACAACCACCCCAGGATTAAACCCGCAACTGTAATCGCCAGGCTAATTAGCGGAAAAATCCACCAGTTAGGATAAAGGCTAAAACTGAAGCTTTTAAGCATCTGGGATAGGATGAAAGCCGGAAAAATAATCTGAATAACCAGGCGGCTTAAAGCATCCAGACCTTCAGAAGAAAGTATATTTTTTTTAACCAAAAGATAGCCCAAACCACCCAACAGAAATATCTGGGCCATCGCCAGGCCGGTAATTTTAAATTGCTCCAGAAACATTATTCCCCCTACCCCGCTAAGCAACGCAGGCTTTTTAGTGAATTATTATTATAACAGCAAAAAAACCTTGCCGCAATTTATTTAAAGTAAAAGCAGGACTGTTTTCCTTAAAGGAAACGGCCCTGCTTTTAACCAATTGACAGGACAGGAAGGCTAAGATATACTTACTGGGATTATCCTTGATCTCACTAGTGTTCGATCAAGGATTTCGCTAGATAAAAGATTTGAGGTGCTCAATTTTGCGGGAGTGGCGGAATGGCATACGCGCACGTCTCAGAAGCGTGTGGGGAAACCCTTGAGGGTTCAACTCCCTCCTCCCGCATAAAACTCATGAGGAGGGACTCCTCCCGCATAAAATTCATGAGGAGGGACTCCTTACCGCTTCGTTCTTTTCCACTCCTGGAAACACTCTTTATAGGCTTTGAAAGAAGGCTTGACTGAATAATCCCAGCGCACCAAGCCAAAATAATCTGTCCCATTATCCCAATGTTTTTGGGTATCCCGGAAAAAAGCCCAGAAAATTTTCTCCACCTGCGGATTTTTCAATAGCTCAGTATATACCTCTTTGACCCATTCCGCTTGCTGGCGCTCATCAGGATTCTTACCCAACCACCAATTATTCACATCTAAAACCGGCTTTACCCCCGGACAACCAATCTCCGTGATCCAAATTTTCTTCTTAGCGTCCCCGTTTCGCGACATTATCTTATAGGCCAACTTAGGGTAGCTGGCTACCGCTTTTATCGCATTCTTACCCAGTAAAGGGCTTTGAAAAAAATGGATGTTTAAGATATCAAAGTAATCCTTAGCTCCGTTGTCATAAAGATGGTTAATGCTGCCCAATCCGTTAGCAATACCGCCATTTAGAATTTTACAATTAGGATCAATTTTTTTAGCCGCTAAATAAACTTCTTTTAATAACAAGCAATAAGACTTCAGGCTATCTTGTTGTTTCCAGTAGGTAGCCGAATCCGGTTCATTCCAAACCTCCCAGTATTTAACCTGATCCTTATAACGCTGGATAACCTGGTTGGTATAGTTAACAAACACCACATTATCTTTGGGGGCACAATTCCATTCGCCGCAGGAAGAAGCCCAAATTGTACTGTAATGCAATATACCCAGAATATTAATTCCTTTATCTTTAAGTAATTTAACGATATTATCATATTTAGCAAAATCAAACTTTCCTTCAGCCGGCTCAATATCTTCCCACAAGAAATCCAATCTTATCCAGCCTACCCCCGCGCTCTGCATCAAAGAAATAGACTCCTGTAAATCACGATCGCTGGAATATTTATAATGATTCCAGGGGTGGCTCCAATGCAAAAACTCTAAAACTCCAAATGGATTGTCAAAATTAGCTTTACTTAAATTTGCTGAACTCTTCTTCATATTCTCCTCACGTAAGATTTCTGCAGCCGATAAACTGGAAAAGGTTAGTAAAATCACCACCCAAAAACAAAATATTTTATTCATAGGTCTCCTGTTCAATGTTGATATAATCTCCGAAGTTAATCTGCTCTCCTAACTCCTGCTTAACTACTCTAATCCGGTCGGGAACATAGGGATGGGTCTTATAATATGAGCGCTCCTTAAGCGGCATTCTACGGTTGATATCCTGCAGTCTAATTAAAAAAGTAATCATACCCTGCGGATTGTAACCGGCCAATTTAGCATAACGAGCCCCCAATTGGTCGGCCAACAACTCATCTTGGCGGCTATAACCCAGTAGAAATTGAGCAAAAGCAGCGTCCGCAGCATTACTTACTTCTGCGGTGCCGGGAGCCACCGCCACTAATACTCTTAGAATAGAATAGCTTTGCAGCGCCTGAAGCTTCTTAATGCTATGCCGGGCAACAATATGGCCTACTTCGTGCGCTAGAATACAAGCCAACTCATCATCACTGGCAACTTTAGCTAATAATCCGCTATTAACATAAACATAGCCTCCGGGTAAAGAGACGGCGTTAATCTCATCGTCATCTAACACCTGAAAATGATAATCAATCTCTTTTCTGTCGCTAACCGCAACTATTTTTTTACCGATATCTTCCACGCGCTTTTGTTCTAAAGGGTCGCCGGAAAATTTCAATTCTTTTTCTACCCGGTGGTTAATGGACTGGCCCATTCGCACTTCTTGATCGGTGTTATAATAATATTTCTCCTCCTGTTTAGTGGCTAGATTATATTCCGAAGAGCAGCCCCCCAGGCCAAAAACACTCAAAATCATCAAAAATAAACCCAGCTTCCTAAAAATCCGATAAAGCTTTCTTAAGGGCAGCCCAACCACATTATAAAAACAGCCGTCAATTCTCTTAATAAAAAACGCCCCTTTACCCTGGACGTCAAAGCTCCCGGCCTTGTCCATTGGAGAAACCTGTCTAAAATAATTATTAATCTGCCCCTGGCTTAATTTATCCATATAAACTTTTGTTTTTTCATAATCCAGCAGGAGCCTCTGTTTTCCCTTGGCTTTTTTTATTACTGCCAGACCGGTATAAAGCCACTGCGGTTTGCGGGAAAGCTGTTTAAGCATCCGACAAGCATCAGTTATATTTTTCGGCTTGCCAAAGATCTTGCCATCCTGTACGCAGATGGTGTCGGCGGCAATGATGATTCCCTCCGGCACCCGAGTTGCCGCCACCAGCGCTTTATCCCGGGCATTATTCTTGACCAGCTGAGCATATGATAAATTACCGCGGTTAGTTTGTTCTTTAATTTTTGAAGGCAGGATTTTAAACTTCAGGCCAAATTTCTCTAATAACTTTTTTCTGGCCTTGGAATTAGAAGCTAGGTAAATTTTTTCCATAAGGAGTTTTTGACTATTTCGCGGGTGGCTTGGACTGGATTCGAGGACGCTCCAGGCGGCCGAGAAACAGCCCAAGACAGGACCCGCGAATCAAATCTTTACTCTGACTAATTTAACGCTGCACTTTCTCCGGCCAGATACCCGGTTGAGAAAGCTGCCTGAAGGTTAAATCCTCCGGTATCCGCATCCACATCCATCATCTCCCCGCAAAAATACAAACCTTTAATCAGGCGCGACTCCATGGAACGCGGATTAATTTCTTTTAAACTTACTCCCCCCCGGGTGACCATCCCCTCTTCAATCGGCCGGGGTCCGGAGATCTCCAAATGGAAATCTTTAAGTAAAGAAATAATTCTTTCCCGCTCCTTTTGCGTGATCTGGCTGCATTTCTTTAGCGGATCAATTCCAGCCTCCTCGGCGAAAACCATAATTAGGCGTAAAGGTAATAATTCTTTAAGCACATTCTTAATGCCTTTTTTGGAATTTAATTTAAACTCCCGCAGCAGCCGGGCATCTAACTGTGCAATAGTTAAAGCCGGCTTTAAATCTATATCCACAAAAACTATTTTATGCGGAGCCAGCAAATCAATGACTTTTCCGCTTAAAGTAATCACCAGCGGCCCGGATATTCCGCTGGAGGTAAAAATCAATTCGCCAACCTCAGAGGTAATCTCCCGTTGGCCGTCAGAAAATTTAAGCTTAACATTACGTAAGGTTAATCCTTCTAACTTTTTGACATATTTTTGTTTCACATCCAGAGGGATTAAACCTGCCTGCAAAGGCACAATGTGATGCCCCAGTTTCTTAGCCACATTTATCCCCGAAGCATCCGAGCCGGTAAAGCTATAGCTCGCGCCTCCGGTGGCTAAAATAACCCGATCGCAAAAAATATTCTGCCCATTCTCCAGGCGTACTCCTTTAATTCTGCCGGCACAAACCATTAAATCCACCACCTTGCTGCGGCAAACCACCTGCACTCCCAGCTTAATCAGCTCTTTTTCTAATACCTCCAGAATACTGCTGGATCGATCGCTCTGCGGAAATACACGCTGCTGACGTTCAATTTTAAGCTTTAAACCTCGCTGCTCGAAAAAATAGATCAACTCCTGATTAAAGAATTTCTTAAAAGCATCCCTTAAGAAATCGCCATTTTTGGAAAATCGTTTTAAAAAATTAGGAAGAACTTCAGTGTTGGTAAGATTACAACGGCCTTTGCCGCTTAAGAGGAGTTTGTTGCCCAAAGCGCTCTTTTTTTCCAGAAGAATTACCTCCTGGCCGCAAGCTTTCGCCCGGATTGCCGCCATCATGCCGCTTGGCCCACCGCCCGCTACTAGGATTTTTATTTTTTCCACGAGAATACTTTATAAACCGAAATCTGCAATTTTAAAGATGGCTTCCAGCTTGACGCCTACTTTGGCTAAATTATCTGCCGCGCTTTGGTTACGGTCAACAATCACTATCGCCTTATCGGCAATTACGCCGATTTTATCCAAAGCCTGTTTGGCTTCCAGAAGCGCCTTGCCGCTGGTGGCGACATCGTCGATTAGGAACACTCGATCGCCTTTTTTTAACGCCGGCCCTTCTATCTGTTGCTGCGTTCCATGCTCCTTGGCCTGTTTACGCACAATAAAAGTCCTGATCGGCTGGCCATTAATATAGCTTAACGCCGCCAAGGCTCCGACAATGGGGTCCGCCCCCAAAGTGGGTCCGCCGACAGCATCTAAAACTTCGTCTTTAA
>JAZDLL010000009.1:0-10020 GCA_043802105.1 Candidatus Omnitrophota bacterium | reverse complement strand
TTTTGAGCCGCTTACTTTCGAAGATATCATGAATATTGTGGAACTAGAAAAGCCATTGGGTGTAATTGTGCAGTTTGGTGGCCAAACTCCCATTAATCTGGCTGTGGCCTTGCGTAAAGCCGGAGTAAATATTTTAGGCACTAGCGCAGAAAGTATCGATATTGCTGAAGATCGTAAGCGTTTTAAGCAAATGATTGATAAGTTAGGGTTACTGCAGCCAAATAGCGGGACAGCTTTTACTTTTGAAGAGGCTCAAAAAGTGGCTAGTGTTATCGGCTATCCGGTATTAGTTAGGCCTTCTTATGTTTTGGGGGGAAGGGCGATGGAGATTGTTTACGATGCCGGGTTGTTGGAAAGATTTATTAAGGAGGCTGCCGAGGTTTCTGGCGAGCATCCCATCTTAATAGACAAATTTCTAGAGGATGCTATTGAGGTAGATGTAGATCTACTTGGGGATGGGGAAACTTTTGTCATCGGCGGGATCCTGGAGCATATTGAGCAGGCGGGAGTGCACTCTGGGGACGCAGCGATGTCTCTTCCCACGCATACCCTATCTTTGGAGATCTTAAAGAAAATAAGAGAGGCGTCTTATCAGCTGGCCAAAGAACTGCAGATTATTGGTCTGATGAATGTGCAGTACGCGGTTAAAGGTGATAAAGTTTATGTTTTAGAGGTTAACCCGCGTGCCTCACGTACGGTGCCCTTGGTTTCCAAGGTCATTGGTGTGCCTTTAGCCAAGCTGGCGACTAAAGTGATACTTGGTAAAAAACTAAAAGATCTGGGGTTTACTGAAGAAGTAATACCTCAATATGTAGCGGTCAAAGAATCAGTATTTCCTTTTAACCGCTTTCCGGGAGTGGATGTGATTTTAGGGCCGGAGATGAAATCAACCGGAGAGGTAATGGGTATAGGTGCGGATTTTAGCCAGGCTTATATTAAGAGCCAGATTGCCGCAGGCCAAAAGATTCCCAAGCAAGGCAATGTTTTTATCTCCGTGTGTGACCGGGATAAACAAGATATAGTTTCTGTTGCCAAAAAGCTAAAAGACCTTGGATTTCATATTTTTGCTACATCAGGCACCGCCGCGGTTTTAGAAAAAAATAATCTAGCGGTTAAGGTGTTGCCTAAGATTGCGGAGGGCAGGCCGAATATTTTAGATTTGATGAAAGATGGTAAAATCCAGATGGTAATTAATACTCCTACCGGAAGGGTGCCGCGACTTGATGAGGTCAAGATTCGTTCTCAGGTAATCCTGCATAATATTTGTTATACAACCACAATCTTTGGCGCGCAGGCAACCGTGAATGGTATAGAGACGCTTACCAAAAAAGATTTGGGCGTTAAATCATTGCAAGAGTACCATAAAATTAAGCGTAGAAAGATTAAATAGGTTAAGCTTATGCCGGAACTACCGGAAGTAGAAACAATCAAAGGGGATCTGCAGAAGATGATCTTAGGTAAAAAGATTATTCAGGTTAACCTATATAATTCCAGGGTAATTCGGGAGCCTTTGCCAGTAATTTTTAAAAAATCTCTGGAAGGTTTAAGCATTAAGAATATTTTGCGCCGGGGTAAGCTCTTAGTTTTAGAATTATCTAACGGTTTATTTTTGACGATGCACTTAAAAATGACCGGTCAGCTAGTGATTCCCGGAGGAGCTAAAAATGCACGAGTGGCTTTTGTTTTAAATGGCGGCATGATTTTAGATTTTAATGACCAGCGGTTATTTGGGGAGTTGCGTTTGGTTAGGGACTGGAAAAAGCTGGAATTTGTTCAGCGGCTTGGTCCGGAACCATTTGATTTGACTTCTGCGGATTTTAAAGATATGCTTTTAAAAAGAAAAACTGCAATTAAACCTCTTTTGCTGGATCAGTCGTTTATTGCGGGAATCGGCAATATTTATGCCGCAGAAATTTTATTTCGCGCTAAAATTAACCCGCAAAGACAGGCGCAGAGTTTAGACCAAGAGGAACAATTAGCTCTATATCAAGAAATGAAAAAAGTATTAAAGAACGCCATTAAGCATGGCGGTTCATCCGTAGATGATTATGTGCGGGTTTCCGGAAAAAATGGAGATTACGGACGCTTCCACCAGGTTTATGGCCGGGAAGGTAAGTTTTGTTTTGTTTGCTCAAGCCCGGTGAAGAGAATGACCCAAGGAGGAAGGGGCACATATTTTTGTTCCCGGTGTCAACGATGAAAAAACGTCTGAAGATTAATGGAATTATTATGGCGGGTGCAGTTTTAGTGTTAGCATTTTTTCCCAAACTATTCCTGCGGGTTTATTCCGGTGGCTTTCGTGAAGAGATCATCGAAGCCTTAGGTTTTGCGCTTATTCTTTTGGGGCAAATTATTCGAGTTTCAGCGCGAGGATATAAAGCTGAGCATTCCCAGGATAGCCAGGCATTAATCCAGGGGGGGCCATATCAGGTGGTCCGTAATCCGATGTATTTGGGGATATTCTTAATTGGCTTAGGAGTAGTCTTGGCGATATTCAGCTGGTGGGCAGTAGGAGTTTTTGTCGCCGTTTTTGTTATTCGCTATATTTTGCTTATTTACAAGGAGGAACAAAAGCTTTACATAATGTTTCCGCAAACCTACCCGGAATATTGCCGAAAAGTCCACCGCATTTTTCCGTCTTTATCTAATATAATTAATTTAGATACCATTGAATATCTGCCGATAAAAATAAGCTGGTTTAAAAAAGAAATTGGTTCGATTCTTACGCTACTTTTGCTTACTTTGTTGGTAGAGTCCTGGGAGGATATTACTAAAAACGGATTTAGAGTTTATTTACAACAATCTGTAGGGATATTCTTAATCTTTGTTTTATTTATAATTTTTGTAATTTTACTTAGCCAGCGGACAAGCAAAAAAGATGAAAATAGCGCAAATTAAAGCCAAAGTATTTTTTAACCAAAGAGTAAGTGATAATTATTGGCATTTGGAATTTGAGTCTAGCCTAATTGCTAAGCATGCGCTTGCCGGACAATTTGTGAATATTAAGGTAGCAGACTCTCTTGAGCCAATGTTAAGGAGACCGATCAGTATTCATGGGGTCAAGGCCTCTAAAGTAAAAATCATTTATGAAATTCTTGGTAAAGGTACTCGGATTCTTGCGACAAAAAAGCCGGGTGAATTTTTGGATATTATTGGTCCGTTAGGTAAGGGGTTTGATTATTCGCGCCAACGGGTTAAATCTAGGCAGGCAAAAAATATTTTGATTGCCGGAGGCCTAGGGGTTGCGCCGCTGGTTTTTTTAGCGGAAAAGTTAAGATTAAGCCAGCCCCTGGTTTTAATTGGAGCCCGGACTAAGCAACAGATTCTTTGCCTGCCGGAGTTTAAGGCCTTAGGTTGTACGGTTAAATTAGCTACAGATGATGGTTCTGTGGGATTTAAAGGCAGGGTTACCGATTTGTTAAATCTTGTTTTAAAGCAGAGTAAGCCTTTGTGTTTATTCTCTTGCGGCCCGCATCCGATGTTAAGATCAGTTGCCCGGATTGCTCAGGAGAATAAAATTCCTGCCCAGCTTTCTCTGGAAGAACATCTGGCTTGTGGGCTGGGGGCATGCCTAGGTTGTGTTGTTGCGACTAAAACCGGTTATAAAAGTGTTTGTAAGGATGGCCCGGTTTTTTCCAGCGAGGAATTAATATGGTAAAACAGAAGCAACCAAATTTAAGTGTAAAAATAGGTAGCCTGGATTTGAAAAATCCGGTGATGGTGGCTTCTGGTACATTCGGTTATGCGCAGGAATTTGAGGATTTAATAGATTTAAGCAAGCTGGGGGCAATTGTTACCAAGACGATTACGGTTAAGGGCCGTCAGGGCAACCTTCCTCCCCGCACCTGCGAAACACCCGCTGGCATGCTTAATTCTATTGGCTTGGAAAATCCCGGTATAGATAAATTTATCCGAGAGAAACTCCCTTTCCTTAAAAAATTGGGTATTCCGGTAATTGTTAGTATTGCCGCCGAAGAAACTCCGGAGGAATTTGCTATTTTGATTAAGAGATTAGATCAAATTTCCGAAGTATCCGCCATTGAATTAAATATATCCTGTCCTAATTTAGAGAAGGATAAACTAATTTCTCAAGACGCCCAAGCTACTCAAGAATTAGTTAGCGCAATGCGCAAACTTACCCAAAAATGTTTAATTACTAAATTGTCTCCCAATGTAACTTCTATTCTTGAAATAGCTTTAGCTGCGCAAAGCGCGGGTACGGATGCATTGGCTTTAATTAATACGCTTAGCGGGATGAGCATAGATGTGCATCAACGCACTCCTAAATTAGGTGCCTGGGTGGGTGGTTTAAGTGGTCCGGCAATCCGGCCGGTGGCCCTGAAGATGGTTTGGGAAGTGTATAATAAGATTAAGATTCCCATTATTGGTATGGGTGGTATAATGGACACCGAAAGTGCTTTGGAGTTTTTTATTGCCGGAGCCACAGCAGTCAGTGTAGGAACGGCAAATTTTGTTAATCCTCAAACCAGCCTGGAGATTATTGCCGGGTTAAAGCAATATATGTTAAAAAATAATATGCAGAATTTAAGTGCGCTGACTGGAAAATTAAAAGCATGCCAAGATTAGGCCGTCCCGAAATCATCTTGGCTTTAGATGTAGATACGTTAAAAAAGGCGCAGGGGTTTGTGGATAAGCTTTATCCTCAAATAAAATCTTTTAAAATCGGTAGTCAGTTATTTACTGCTTCTGGCCCCGATGCAATAAAAATGGTGGAAAAAAAGGGGGGCAGGGTTTTTTTAGATTTAAAATTTCACGATATTCCTAAAACCGTACATAGTTCGATCATATCTGGCAGTAGCGTTAGTATTTCTATTGTTGCTTCGGATTCAACTAACGTAGCAAAAGATGTAAAGCAGGCTGTGAGTCGACCTGTATTTATGATGACGGTCCATACTCAGGGTGGGCAAGCAATGCTGGAGGCTGCCGCCAGAGGCGCAGCGGAAACAGCTAAAGAATTAAACATTACAAAACCGTTTATTGTCGGGGTAACCCGTTTAACCAGCGATGATAACAACACAGATACTTTAGCAGAGGTTTTGAAAGCGGCCCAGCTTGCTAAAGATTCAGGATTAGATGGCGTGGTTTGCTCAGCACTTGAAGCTGCTAAAGTTAGAGAAGCTTTCGGAGCAGATTTTATTATCGTTACTCCTGGGATAAGATTAAGTAAAGACGCTGCGAACGATCAAAAACGTACAGCTAGCGTAAATCAGGCAATAAAAGCAGGAAGCAATTTTTTAGTCATTGGTAGACCGATTTTAAATGCTGATGATCCAATTGCAAAAACAGAGGAACTGTTAGGAGAGATAAATGGCGCAGGAAATTAAAGATTTAATCGCGAAAATCCAGCAGGAAGGAATTCAGGCAGCCGAAAAGCAAGCTGCGCAGATAAAATTCGAAGCAGAAGCTGTTGCTTCGAAAATAATTTCAGAGGCAAAAATTCGGGCCCAACAGATTATTGAACAGGCAAATACCGAGTTCCAGAGGTTAAATGACTCCACGCAGGCTTCTTTGAAACAGGCTGGCCGGGATTTAATGATCAGCTTAAGAAAAGAAATTAATTCTATGCTGGGCCAGCTGATTAAGGCAGATACTCACCAAGCATTGACGGTAAATGAACTAACTAAGATTATCGAAGCGTTAATCAAAAATACTCCGCTTGCTTTGGGTTCCGAAATTATTGTATCGCTGAATCCGCAGGATAAAGAGAAACTCGAGAAAGAATTTTTTAAACAGTTGGCAGAAAAAACGAAAAAACAAATAACTTTAAAGTCCGCAGACGGAATTGACAGTGGGTTTATCATTAGTTTTGATGCCGGTAAATCCATTTTTGATTTTAGCGACTCGGCCTTAACTGAGTACATCGGGAGTTTTTTGAAACCGGAACTGGGTAAAATTTTAAAAGCTTAAATAAATGTCCGCTTATTATATCTATTTAATCTCCAGTCTACCGGCGCTCAGTTTTTCTAATAAAATGCCGTTTAATCTAAAGGAACTTTTTGTCAAATGTCAAGGCTTGATTCCGGAATCCGCAATTGAAACCTTGCGTAACATTTGCTGTGAAGAGGACTATTCTTTAGACACGGTTTCAGGCCAGACACTAAAAAAGTGGATTAATTTTGAAGTAGCCTTAAGAAACGAACTGGTTCGCGCCAGAGCCAGCCGTAAGAAAATTGACCCTTTAAAATATATACGCCTTCCAGATTTTCCCGAAGCGCAGATTAGCCACACAGCTTTGGCTGCCTATCGAAGCGCCTCGATCTTAGAGGCAGAAAAAATCTTGGATCAGGAGAGATGGAATTTTTTAGAATCTTTAAATTTAGGCCATTATTTTGATTTTGATTCCTTATTAATTTATGCATTAAAACTTAAAATCTTAGAGCGTTGGGAAAACATACAGAAAGCAGATAAGCAGGCTTTATTTAACCAAGCAGTTTTAAATTAAATCTACTATGGAAAAAAAGAGAACAGGGTATGTGATTAAAGTTAATGCCAATATGGTTACTGCCCAGGTGGAGGGCAATATTATCCAGAACGAAGTAGCTTATATCATTCACGGCCAGGAGCGCTTAAAAGCAGAGGTGATTCGCGTGCGCGGCCAGCAGGCAGAGATGCAGGTTTATGAAAGTACTCAAGGTTTAAAGGCGGGCGACATGGTGGAGTTTAGCAGTGAACTTCTTTCCGTAGAATTGGGTCCCGGATTATTAGGCCAGATTTTTGATGGTTTACAAAATCCTCTTCCGGCTTTGGCTAAAAAATGCGGATTTTTTCTTAAGCGCGGAGTTTATTTAGAAGCGCTGGCTGATCAAACACAATGGGAATTTACTCCTTTAGTAAAAACCAAAGATCAGGTTTTAGCCGGCAGCTGGTTAGGGTTTGTTCCGGAAAAAATATTTAAACATTATATTATGGTTCCTTTTGCTTTTGTAGGCAGTTTTGAAGTAGTAAGTATTGCCTCGAAAGGAAAATATAATTTAACTCAGATAATTGCGCAGCTTAAAGATTCATCTGGAGCTATTCACGATATTTACTTGCAGCAAATTTGGCCGGTTAAAATACCCATCAAAGCTTATGCCGAAAAATTAAGGCCGCTTGAGCCATTGGTAACTAAGCTGCGCCTGATTGATTCTCTTTTTCCGGTTAACCGCGGAGGCACTTATTGTATTCCCGGGCCATTTGGAGCAGGTAAAACTGTTTTGCAGCAATTAACCAGCCGGCATGCCGAAGTAGACATTGTAATTATTGCTGCTTGCGGTGAAAGGGCGGGAGAGGTTGTGGAAACATTAAAAACGTTTCCTGAATTATCAGACCCGCGCACCAATAAGCCGCTGATGGACCGCACGGTCATTATTTGTAATACCAGCTCTATGCCGGTGGCCGCCCGAGAATCCAGCGTCTATACCGCAGTAACCATTGCCGAATATTATCGTCAGATGGGTTTAAATGTTTTATTGCTGGCCGATTCAACTTCCCGTTGGGCTCAGGCTATGCGCGAGATGAGCGGCCGCCTGGAAGAAATTCCCGGAGAAGAAGCGTTTCCGGCATACCTAGAAAGCCGGATTGCCTCATTTTATGAGCGCGCCGGGGTAGTTAAGCTTTACGGAGGGGCAAAAGGCTCGGTAACCATCGGTGGCACAGTCAGTCCAGCCGGAGGAAACTTTGAGGAACCGGTTACGCAAGCCACGCTAAAAGTAGTCGGGGCTTTTCACGGCCTTTCCCGTGAACGTTCAGATGCCAGAAAATATCCGGCAATAGATCCGTTGATTAGCTGGAGTAAATACGACAGTTTTATTAAGCTTGAGCATAAAGAGATGGGCCATTCTATTTTACGGCGGAGCAATGAAATTGCGCAGATGATGAAGGTTATCGGCGAAGAAGGAACAGCTTTAAATGATTATATTGAGTATTTAAAAGGAGAATGCTTTGATTTTGTTTATCTGCAGCAGAATGCCTTTGACCCGGTTGATGAGGCTACTTCTCAAGAAAGACAAATTTATGTTTTCGGGTTTATTTGTGAGATATTAAATTCAGAATATAAATTAGAAGATAAAGCTAGCGCCTTGCATTTTTTTCAACAGCTGCGGCAGCTTTTACGTACCTGGAATAGTGTTGAATATGGCAGCCAGGATTTTCAGAAGATTGAAGAAGAGATCGTTATATTTTTAGAAAAAAATAAACCCAAGAAAGAAGCTTAAAAAATGCAAAAAGCCTACACTAATATTATTCAGATCGCCGGAGACGTGATTACCGTAGAGGCCCAGGGGGTGGGTTATCTGGATATTGCCGAAGTTACTACCCGTCGAGGAGTATCTTTGGGCCAAGTTATCCGTATTGATAATGAAAAAATATCTCTGCAGGTTTTCGCCGGTAGCCGCGGCATATCTACGCAGGATAAGGTAAGGTTTCTGGGGCATCCGATGCGCGTGGCCACCGGAGACAATTTGTTGGGCCGCATATTTAGCGGCAGCGGAGTTCCTCTGGATCATGGGCCGGCTCTTTCTGAAAACCTGGTGGATATCGGTGCTCCGTCCGTGAATCCGGTAAAAAGGATTATTCCCAATAAAATTATCCGTACCGGTATTCCGATGATCGACGTATTTAATTCTCTGGTCGAATCGCAAAAGCTGCCTATTTTTTCAATTGCCGGGGAGCCTTACAATGAGCTTCTGGCGCGCATTGCTATTCAAGCAGAAGTAGATATTATTATTTTAGGCGGTATGGGGTTAAAATACGATGACTATCTTTTTTTTCGCGAAACTTTAAATGTACATGGCGCGCTTTCCCGCTGCATATTTTTTATACATACGGCTTCTGATCCTACGGTTGAATGTTTACTGGTGCCGGATATCAGTTTGGCGGTAGCAGAAGATTTTGCCTTAAAAGGCAAGCGAGTGTTAGTTTTATTAACGGATATGACCAATTTTGCCGATTCCTTGAAAGAAATTTCGATTACCATGGAGCAGGTTCCTTCCAATCGCGGATACCCGGGGGATATTTATAGCCAACTTGCCGCCAGATATGAAAAAGCAGTGGATTTCCAGGGAGCGGGATCAATTACTATTCTTGCCGTAACCACGATGCCTGGGGATGATGTAACCCATCCGGTTCCGGACAACACCGGATATATTACTGAAGGGCAATTTTATTTAAAAGCCGGGGTGATCGAGCCTTTTGGATCCTTAAGCCGGTTAAAGCAGCAGGTAAACGGAAAAACCCGGGCTGATCATCGTACAATTATGGATACCATGATCCAGCTTTTTGCCAATTACCGAGAGGCTCTGGAGAAACAATCCATGGGGTTTCAGATGAGCGCCTGGGATCAGAAGCTGCTTAAATACGGATTGCTTTTTGAGAACAACATGATGTCGCTTAAAGTAAATATTTCTCTGGAAAAAGCCCTGGATTTGGGTTGGCAGATTTTGGCGGATTGTTTTACTCCTGAAGAAACCGGAATAAAACTTTCAATTATTCAGCAGTTTTGGCCAAAATAATAATGGCAAAGATTAAGCTTACCAAAGGCGAATTAAAGAGGCAGCGCGATTGCTTAAAGCAGTTTAAGCGCTATTTGCCTACTCTGCAGTTAAAAAAACAGCAGCTGCAATTAGAAATTATGCAGCAAAATTTAATCCTCCAAGAAAGAAAAGAAGCGCTGGTTAAAAAAAGACAGGCAATTGATCTCTGGATTGGCTTGTTTACTGAGTTGCGAGCTGATCTTAAGCCTTTTTTAAAACCCGAACAAATAATAACCCATATTAAGAATATCGCTGGCGTAGATATTTCGGTATTTGATACGCTGGAGTTTGGGCTTTGCGATTATGATTTGTTTGCTATGCCTTTATGGTTAGATTTAGCCATTCAGGCTTTCAGGGAAGTTACCGCATTGCATAAAGAGATTTTAATCCTCCAGGAGGGTGTGGTGATTTTACGGCAGGAGTTGCGGATTACTACGCAAAGAGTAAATCTTTTTGAGAAAGTAAAGATTCCTTTGGCCGAAGAAAACAT
>JAZDLL010000088.1:0-10156 GCA_043802105.1 Candidatus Omnitrophota bacterium | reverse complement strand
TATCGGAATGATCTCTTGCAGGGGGAGAAAAAATCCTACTATCCGGACGGCACACTGAAAGAGATTAAGCCGTATTCTCGGGATAATACGCATGGGGTGTGGAGATTTTTCTACCCGAACGGCAAAGTGAGTGCGGAGACTACCTATGAAGACGGCAAAACAGTAAAAAATTGGGTATGTTATGATCAAAATGGCAAAGTCACCAGCGAGGTTACCTATTAATAAACAAACACTGTCCAGCACAACACCGGTACACTGTTGCGATTAGAATGGAAACTGTTTCTGATTATTGTTGTAAAACTCACTAGCAAGCCGTATAATAAATAATTGTAAAGGAAGAATATAGAGGAGTTGGGATGATTGAGATGGAGTTAAGTAAAATTGTCATTGATGAGAAGAGGCACGATCAGCTGATTGCCCTCAAGGAAAAAGGGGGTTCCCGGGTGTTGCCGATTGTCATCGGTTTGAATGAGGCCTCGGCTATAAAATTAAAGATCAGCGGTTTTAATCCGCCGCGCCCGTTGACCCACGATTTAATCTCCACGATTATTAGGGATCTGGAGGCCACCGTGGAAAAAGTTATTATTGATAAGTTAGAAGATAATACTTTTCATGCTAAGATTATTATTAAAACCGGCGCCGGCATAATTAAAACTATCGATGCCCGGCCAAGCGATAGCATTGCTTTGGCCGTGAGGTTTCATGCGCCGATTTTGGTGGAAGATGAGATTATCAAGCAGTATGAGTTATTTAATAATAAAGAGAAGCCTTAAACTTAACCCCTCTTTTTGTCCTGCCGGATCACTAAAAGTGCCGTATAATTAAATCTATGCTTAAATTCACTCTCAAAGATAAAAATATCTTAAACCCGATATATAGTTTCGCCAAAGCTAAGAAAGTGAAATTATACCTGGTGGGCGGAGCTTTGCGGGATTTAATTTTAGAGCGCACCAAAGAGAATCCGGATTTTGATTTTTGTTTAAAATCCGGCGCTTTAAAATTTGGGGCTAAACTGGCCAAAGAATTAAGGTGCGCTTTTGTGGTTTTAGATGAAGAACACGCGGCCTGCCGTTTAGTTAAGAAAATCAACCAAAAGATTTATACCTTTGATTTTTCGGATTTCCGCGCCGCGACTTTAGAAAAAGACCTGCGGCATCGGGATTTTACCATCAACTCGATGGCCGTGGCTTTAGGGCAGGTACTGGGGGATCAAGATTTAGAGCCTTTGATTATTGACCCTTACTGCGGCCGAGCGGATCTTAAAGCTAAAATAATTAAAGTTACCGGGCCGGGCTCTTTTAAGGAAGACCCCTTAAGGATCCTGCGGGCTTTTAGTTTTAGCTGCACGCTGGGTTTTAGCTTGGATCAAGAAACCTTGCGCCTGGCAAAAAAAGAAAAAAATAAGATTAGCGCGGTATCCAGCGAACGTATTCGTGAAGAATTATTTAAAATCCTGGATAGCCCTCAGGCCTTCGCTTGTTTAGTTATGCTGGATAAATTAAAGATTTTAGAAATTATTTTTCCGGAAATTAAGCCGATGCGTTCAATTGGACAAGGGCCGTATCACCATCTGGATGTTTGGCAGCACACTTTAGAGACTTTGAGCCAATTTGAGTTAATTATTAAGTGGGCTAAAAAGCATCCCCAGATAGATGATTATCTGCAGGAGGAGGTCGCCGGTTTGCGTAGGAGGTCCAGCCTCTTGAAGTTAGCTTGTATTTTGCATGATATCGGCAAGCCCAAGGCCCGGCGCCGGGAAAAGAAAAAAATTATTTTTCACGGCCATGAAAGGATAGGTTTGGGGCTAACGCGGATAATTTCGCGCAGATTAAAATTATCTAAC
Organism: Candidatus Omnitrophota bacterium; assembly: GCA_043802105.1. Taxonomy (GTDB): domain Bacteria; phylum Omnitrophota; class Gorgyraeia; order Gygaellales; family Profunditerraquicolaceae; genus UBA6249. Next base: position 8,313 of record JAZDLL010000088.1, on the reverse strand, counting down.
GATGAAGGCCGCGCTTTAGAGAAAATTGTGCTCTGGCATTTAAGGCCGGGGTACCTGGCGGATAATCCGCATCCCACTGCCCGGGCAATTTTTCGTTATTTTCGCGATACCGGCAATGAAGCTTTAGCCGTGCTTTTGTTATCCCTGGCTGATCAGCGCGCCACTAAAGGGCCGCTGACTACGGCGCTCTCACATTTGCATCATGAAAAAACCGTTAAAGCCCTGATCCGTAAATTATTAAAGAAGAAGGAGCAAAAGAAATTAGTGCGTTTCTTAAACGGTAACCATCTGATGGCTAAATTTAAATTACCGGCTTCGCCTTTAATTGGGAAACTGTTGATAGAGCTAGAAGAGGCCCAGGCCATTGGTAAGATTAAAAATAAAAAAGAGGCTTGGCAGTTAGCCGCCAAGTTAATTTCAACCCCAAAATGAAGAAGTTTATTATAATTGCAGCAATTCTGCTGTTAATTATTTTTGGTTTCACCTTATATCTGAATAAAGTACTCCTACCCCAAAAATTCAAATCCCTGATTGTTTCCGGCCTCGCCCAGCAGACCGGTAAGAATGTTACTTTAAAATCTTTGGAGTTTAGTATTTTTAGAGGGCTGGTTCTGCGCGATCTGGTGATTGCCGATAGCCAGAATGTGATCTTAAGTACGCGCCAGGCCACCTGCACAATTTTTATTTGGCCGATTTTTAAGAAACAGATTATTATTCCCAGTATTAATCTTAAAGCCCCGTATATTTTCTTAGAGCGCCGGGTGGATAACAGCTTTAATTTGCAGGATTTTTTTGTGCTCACCAAGCCGGCGGCGAAAAAATCGGATTTTAGCGTGGCGGTTTTTAAGCTTACTATTTCTAACGGTAATATTGTTTTTCAGGATGACACTCTGCCAACTAAATTCAAAAAAGAAATTAAGAATATTCAGCTTAGCCTGCAGCTGGGTTTACCGGTAAAAGTAAAGTTTAATCTTACCGCTGAACTGGCTAATCCAAAGCCGGTTTTTATCCATACCTTTGGCGAATACAAGATTTTGAGCCAGGAGCTGGCGGCCAACCTTGCCCTTAAGGATTTATCCACCCGCGAGTTTAGCGCTTATTACGGTGATTTAAGCGATTTGGTTTCCGGATTAATCGATCTGGAGGCTAAAATCAATCTAAAAAAACAGCTGCTACAAGTTAATCTTACTTCTTCAGGCGATAATTTAGTGTTGGCTAAAGATAATTTGAAGGCCAAATTGAATTTGCTCCTGCAGAGTAAAATCGACTATAATTTAGAGACTAAAAAACTTGAGTTTACCGGCGCCTGTGATATTCGCCAGGCGGATATCACAGGTTTGGAGTTTTTAGGCCCCATCAATAACGTAAGCGGAAATTTTGTTTTTAATCAGAATTTTTTAATTGCGGATAATTTAAGGGCCCAGCTGTTCGGCACGCCGTTTGAGATAAAACTGCAAATTAATGATTTTAGCGCCCCGGTGTTAGATCTAAGTACGGATTTTGATCTAAGTATCCTGCCGGAGATGGCTAAAGATAAATTTAACTTTTCCTTGATTAGTTCCGCCAGCGGGCACGCGGCCTTAGCCCTAAAAATGCATCCGGATAGCCAAGGGTCTTGGGTAGTGGGAGGCAGCTTAGATATTGCCAAAGCAGGCTTAAAGCTGGATAAGGTCGCTGACCTGATTGAGGATATCGGCTTTCGAGTGGAATTTAGCCAGCAGGGTTTAAGCTGGGCAAATACGAAATTTAAATATCAGGGAGTAAATTATCAAAGCAGCGGAACGCTGGTTGATTTTATTGCCCCGCAGATTAAAATGAAATTAAATTCTGAGGATTTAGCAGCCTTTGGAGATTTTAATCTTTTGGGTAAGAAAATCAAGCTGGCTGTGCTTAAAGGTAAATATCTGGATACGCAGTTTTTAGTAAGTGGTGAGATTGATCAATCTGATCCGGCTAAACTGCAAGTGGATTTAGCCGGGAGAATTAATTTGGAGCTGAGCAATTTAAATAAGCTATTGGATAAAATTTATCCCGGGATAAAAGCAATTTCACCCTCCGGCCAACTGGATACACAATTTAACTTCAGCGGGCCGATTGCCGATATTAAAAATTGTTACTTACAAGCCAAATCTACCAGCAGTGATTTTTCTTGCTATGGCCTAAAGGCGACAGATTTGTCTTTGGACTTTTTACTGGAGCAAAGAATAGCTAAAATATCCGCAGCCTATATTACTTTTTATGACGGAGTAATTCAGGGTTCCGGCGCGCTAAATCTTAATACCCAGGATTTGCCTTATCAATTAGAGCTAAAGGCCAGCGGAATTAATTTGGAAAAACTTAAAAATGATACTCCCTCTAAGGGAAAAAATATCGCGGGAATTTTTCTGGGGGGAATTAAACTTAATGGAGCCGGCAGTGATTTGAATAAGCTTGATGGGGTGGGCAGTTTTGCCGTCAGCCACGGAAGGCTGGGGGAGTTGAACCTACTTCAAGGCTTAGGCAAATTGTTATTATCTAAGGATTTGGGGAATATTGAATTTATCGGCTGCCTTTGTGATTTTTTGCTAAAAGATAAATTTGTTTATACGGATAATTTGAAATTATCCAGCAACATTGTCAATCTTAGCGGACCGCTAAAAATTGGTTTTGATAGCTCCCTAGGAGGGGCTTTAGATGTGGAAATATTAAGCGAGCTGGTTCCTTTGGACGGCACATTTAAAGATGTGACTACCGCGATTATCGGCAAGGGGGGCGGAAAATTCGGGGTGATTAAATTAAGCGGTACGCTTTCTGCGCCAAAATATTCTTTTAAGACTGACGTAGGCAATATTGTTCAGGGGCTAGCGAACATGTTTTTTAAGAAATAACTTTTAAAAGTTATTTTTACGAGTAAAATAATAAGGAGACCAATGCCCAAGCATAAGATTTTACTTGAAGAGAAAGATATTCCTAAGCAGTGGTATAACCTGGCTGCGGATTTACCCACTCCCATGCAGCCGCCTTTATGCCCGGATGGCTCTGCACTTAAGCCCCAAATGCTGGAGCGCGTTTTTCCCGCCAATATTATTGAGCAGGAAGTTTCCACTTCTCGCTGGATTGATATCCCCGAAGAGATCCTGGAAATTTTAACTTTGTGGCGGCCGGCGCCGCTGCGCCGGGCTTTAGCTTTAGAAAAGTATTTAAAGACCCCGGCCCGCATTTATTATAAAGATGAAAGCGTCAGCCCCGCAGGCAGCCATAAGCCCAATACCGCGGTAGCCCAGGCCTGGTACAATAAAAAATTCGGGATTAAAAGATTAACTACGGAAACCGGAGCCGGCCAGTGGGGCTCAGCTTTAGCTTTTGCCTGTAATTTGATCGGGCTTAAATGCCGGGTTTATATGGTGCGCATTAGTTTTGATCAGAAGCCCATGCGTAAAACCATGATGCAGACCTGGGGGGCAGAATGTATCCCCAGTCCAAGTCCTTATACGCGCGCCGGACGCCAGATCCTTAAAGAAATGCCCCACACCCCGGGAAGCCTGGGTATCGCCATTAGTGAAGCAGTGGAGGATGCTTTGTCGGATCAAAGCGGCAAATCCCGTTATTCTTTAGGCAGCGTTCTCAACCATGTTTTATTGCATCAGACAATTATTGGCCTGGAGGCTAAGAAGCAGTTGAAAATAGCCAATGAGAAGAAGCCGGATGTGGTGATCGGCTGTGTCGGCGGGGGAAGTAATTTTGCCGGGATTGCTTTTCCTTTTATTTGCGATAAAATTCATGGAGATAAAATTGAAATAATTCCGGTGGAGCCAACGGCCTGCCCGACCTTAACTAAAGGGCCGTTTACTTATGATTTTGGCGATATCGCCGGGTTGACTCCGTTATTGCCGATGTATACACTTGGCCACCGGTTTGTGCCGGAAGCGATTCACGCCGGGGGCTTACGTTATCATGGCATGGCTCCTTTAGTCAGCCAGGCGGCAGTGGAAGGCTTAATTAGACCGCGGGCTTACGATCAAATTAAATGTTACGCCTCAGCTTTGCTCTGGGCAAAAACCGAAGGAACTATTCCGGCGCCGGAGACATCCCACGCGATTGCCTGCGCTATTGATGAAGCTAAAAAAGCTAAGCAAGAAGGAAAACAAAAAGTAATTTTATTCTGTTACAGCGGCCACGGGTTGATGGACTTAGCCGGTTATGACAAGTTTCTTTCCGGCAAGCTGACCGCTTACCATTTACCTAAACATAAAATCGCGGATTCACTTTGTGCGCTCAAGAAGTTTCCTGTCGCTAAAAAAACGAAAACCGGGAGATGGTGATGAAAGTTTACACTCAGGAATTATTTTTTAATACCAAAAATCGCCAGGAGTTTATCAATATTACCGATCAAGTAGAAGAGGCTTTAGCCAAAAGCGCAATTAAAGAAGGCCTTTGCTTGGTGAATCCCATGCATATTACCGCCAGTGTATTTATTAATGACGATGAAGGCGGGCTGCATAAAGATTTTTCTCTCTGGCTGGAAAAGTTAGCGCCGTTTGGAAAAGATAAATACCAGCATAATCTTACCGGCGAAGACAACGCCGATGCGCATCTTAAGCGTACGATTATGGGCCGGGAGGTAGTGGTAGCGGTTACCGGCGGCAAATTGCATTTTGGCCCCTGGGAGCAGATTTTTTACGGAGAGTTTGACGGCCAGAGAAGGAAGCGGGTTTTGGTTAAAATTATAGGAGAATAGCTAATGCGTAAAATATTTATATTAAATTCGATAATTTTTCTGTCGGCATTTCTTTTATTCCAAATCGAATTAATTATATCCAAGATCCTGCTTCCCAATTTCGGAGGCAGCTATCTGGTCTGGGGAGCTTGTGTAGTTTTTTTCCAGGCCGTACTATTCTTGGGGTATTTCTTTTCCTATTTGTTACTTAAAAAAATCGGGATTAAACGCCTTAGGCCGTTTTATTTAGTTTTGTTTCTTTTGCCGTTATTGTTCTTCCCCGGAAGAAATTTGCCGCAGATAAGCTGCGTTAACTTAAGCCTTCCTTTGGTGACGAATGTTTTCTGGCATTTAATTTTTTCAATTGGTGCAGTTTTCTTTGCCCTATCTACGACTAGCGTAATATTACAGTCCTGGCTGGCGGATTCGGATTTAGCCGAGAAAAATAATCCCTATGCTCTTTTTGCCCTCTCTAATTTAGGTTCTTTTGCGGCGCTGGTTACTTATCCGTTTTTATTTGAAGCCTTCCTGGATTTAGATCAGCAGCTGCTGCTTTGGAGAGTGATGTATTTTTTACTTTTGGGTATAATTGTTTTAGCGGTATTTAGGATTAAGGTTAATTCCCAGCAGAGGGTAACCCGGATCTGGGAGGCCAACGGGGTTTCGCGTCAGGATTGTTGGAGGTGGCTGCTTTTTAGCGCTGCCGGAGTAATTATGTTTCTCTCCGTGACTAATATATTTACCTATGAGATTGCCCCTATCCCTTTGTTGTGGGTGGTGCCTTTATGTATTTATCTTGTTTCTTTTGTTTTAAATTTCAAACGCCGCAGCTGGAGCCCGGACTGGGTGGTGGATAAATTCTACTTAACTTTTGCCTGGAGCATAGTTCTGTTCTTTTTTTCCTTAATGCGAATTTTGCCTCTGATTGTGGAGCTGGTAGTTACCTGCTGGTTTTTGTTTCACACCTGCATGTTTTGCCAGCATCAGTTAAATAAAACGAAGCCGGCTAATTTGAGTAATTTGCCTTTATTCTATTTAATTGTGTCTTTAGGCGGATTTATCGGGGGAATTTTTACCACCTGGGCGATGCCGCTGATCTCCGTTTCGATTTCCGAATATTTATTAGGTCTGGTAGTAATTGCCTTGGGCTTGACTATCGGCACTAAATACCGGATGTTGGGTTGGCGTAACATATTTCTTATCTTTTATGTTTCTGTGGTACTTATGGCTTGGCCGCACTTTTTTAAGGGGTATAATTTATTCGGGATAATTATTATCCTACTGGTTTTTAGAATTTGCTATTTCTATTTAATAAAAAATCCACGCGCATTTTTATTAGGTATTCTTTCAACATTGTTGCTGACGCCTGGGATCTATTCATTCTGGACTCATGATGGTTATTTTTATATGCATCGTAATTATTATGGAGTATATAAAGTTTATGAAGATCAGGGCAAAATTATCCTGAATAACGGAACGACCATTCATGGCGTTCAGTATAAAGATAAAAAGAGAGAAAATCAGGCTTTGGGTTATTATCACAAACTTACTCCGATCGGCTCCTACTTGAGTGAATCCGATGTCGGTAAAAATATCGGGATCATCGGTTTAGGCGCCGGCGGATTGTCTGCTTATGCCCGGCCCGGCCAAGAGATTGATTATTTTGAAATTGATCCGGATATTTATTTTATTGCAAAAAATTTGTTTACTTTTCTTAAAAATACCCAAGCTAAAGTTAATTTAATTTTTGGTGACGCCAGAATTGCGATCAAAAAAGTGCCGGCTAAACGTTATGGTGTTTTAATTGTAGATGCCTTTAGCGGGGACGCTATTCCGGTGCATCTTTTAACTACGGAGGCGATAGCTGAATATCGCAGGCATTTAACGGATAAAGGGTTAATTTTGTTTCATATCTCCAATCGCTATCTTGATTTCATCCCCGTTTTATTCAGTAATGCGAATTATCTAAATGCCTATGCCTGTCAAAAAAGCAACGCAGAGGTAGCCGGTAAGGGTATTTTTAGCACCACTTGGTTTGTCCTAACTTGGGATAGTGGATCTTTTAGTAAATTACTGACTGAGTTTAAATGGAACCAGTATGCCCCCGGTAAAAATAAGCTGATTCGGCCTTGGACGGATAAATATTCGGATATGCTTTTAATTATGGATTTAAAAGGTTTGCTAGCTCCCGTTAAAAATTTTCGACCTTTTTACTGGTAGGAATAAACCATGAAGATAAAAAATACGGAAATTAAAGTTTTGATCGGGGACATTACTGAGCTGCGGGTAGATGCCATTGTTAACGCGGCCAATAATCAATTACTCATGGGCGGGGGAGTGGCAGGGGCGATTAAAAAAAAGGGCGGTGTGATTATCGAAGAGGAGGCACTGAGCAAAGGCCCCTTAGAGATCGGAGGAGCCATTTCTACCGGCGCCGGAGAGCTGGCGGCCAAATATATTATTCATGCTGCGACGATGGGCATGGATTTTAAGACCGATGAAGTAAAAATTCGTAATGCCTGCAGAAATTCACTTTATGCCGCTGAGCAGCTTAAAATTAAATCCATAGCTTTTCCGGCTTTAGGTTGCGGCACGGGAGGTTTTCCGTTATTGGCATCCGCTAAAATTATGGCCCAGGAGCTCTTAAGGTATTTACGCCAGAAGAGCACTACCCTTAGCGAGGTAATTTTTTGCTTGAATAATCAAGAGGCATTTACAGTTTTTAAAAAAGGGGTATTGGGATATTTGGAGTACGTGACGACAAAATTAGCCGGCGGGCCCTATGTGACGGTAGATGCGATTATTGAGCTGCCTGAAGGTATCGTGATGATCAAGCGCAGCAATCCGCCTTTTGGCTGGGCTTTGCCGGGGGGTTTTGTGGATTACGGCGAAAGTTTAGAAGAGGCGGTAATCCGGGAGGCTAAAGAAGAGACAGATTTAGATTTAATGCAAGTTGAGCAGTTTCATACTTATTCCGACCCGGCACGTGATCCTCGCTTTCACACCATCGGAACGGTTTTTACTGCTAAAGCTAAAGGAACCCCTAAAGCCGGAGACGATGCTGCAGATATTAAAGTGATTAAAGTTAGCCAAATCGAAAAGCTGGAATTTGCTTTTGACCATAAAAAAATCCTTCAGGATTACCTTAAGTCAAAATAATGTTTTCTTATGTCTTGCGCTAAATGTCATCCGACGCCTATAGGAATTGCGTCGGTGTTCGCCAGGTGGCGAAATTGCGCGGGTGTAGCCACGAGACTACACTTGCCCAATTCCAATCTGGGCAAGGTGCGCGCTTCGTAGCGCGACTAACCTTCGCGCAGCTGTTTCTCGGCGTCTACGATATCGCGGTTAATTACGCGGATGGTCTCTTTGATTTTATCTTTAAGCAGGTAAGAGGCCACCGGGGCTTGACTGATTTCTCTTAAGACCTGCACGCTCATTCTGAAATAGCGCACCACCTCGCCTTCATCGCAATCTGTAAATTGCAAGGTCTTATCAAAATTTGTCCCGCGCAGCCAGGCTTCCATGCTGGAGCACAGATGAAAATAGGGCAACTTGCTAAAAGGATAAATTTTATAGCGGCGTTCTTTATTTTTTAGGCGATCGTAAGTTTCTTC
>JAZDLL010000063.1:0-5469 GCA_043802105.1 Candidatus Omnitrophota bacterium | reverse complement strand
GCTTGTCGCAAAAAGTTAAGTGGAGCTGAGGAGGATCGAACTCCTGACCCCTTGCATGCCATGCAAGTGCTCTCCCAGCTGAGCTACAGCCCCAAGCTTAAATAATTTAGTGCCTTAAATATATCATCCCTAAAAAGTATTGTCAACTATAACCTTGACCCTGTTGCAAATCATGATAATATAAAAATGGAAAATATTTGTTAACGGTACTTTATGACTGGCCTTAATTAAGGCGAGCAATTTAAAAACTATGATTTTAGGTGTGCATGTTTCCGCAGCGGGAAAGATTTACCAGTCCCTCGATATTGCTAAAGGCTTAGGTTGTAATACCATGCAAATATTTAGCCGTTCTCCACAGTCCTGGCGCAAAGGCGCTCAGCTTGCGCCTGAGGATATCAGGGAATTTAATTTACGGCGCAAAAAATTTAAAATTAACCCGGTTTTTATCCACATCTCCTATTTGATTAATCTGGCTTCTCCGGATCCCCGGCTGTATAATGGCTCGATCCAGGCTTATATTGAAGATATCCAGGAGGCAGAAAAATTAGGCGCCGATTATATTGTTACCCATATGGGCAGCCATAAGGAGACTTCTGAGGATGCCGGAATTAAGAGGTTGGTGGAGGCATTAAATAGAATTTTGGAAAAGACCCGAGGTTCTAGGGTGGGTATCTTATTAGAAAATACTTCTGGCTCCGGATCTTGGCTAGGCTATAGATTTTATCACCAGCAAAAGATCTTAAAAGGCTTAAAAGAAAGATCACGCGTAGGCCTATGTTTAGATACGGCGCATGCTTATTTAGCCGGGTATAACCTGGCGACCAAAGCCGGCCTGGATAAGCTGGTTGATGAAATTCAGGAGATGGTGGGAACCCAATTGATTAAGTTGATTCATCTTAATGACGCAGCCGGAGAGTTAGGCTGCCACCATGACCGCCATGACCATATCGGCCAAGGCCATATTGGGTTGGCCGGGATGAAGAGAATTATTAATCATCCTAAGTTTAAGAACATCCCGATGATTCTAGAGACGCCTAAGAATACTGCGGATAGCGACCAGGAGAACCTGGCTTTAGTCAGGAAACTGCGCCGTTAATATTATGCATTATAATTTTAAAGAGATTGAAGAAAAATGGCAAAAAAAGTGGTTAACTAGCCAGGCCTTTCGTGCGCAAGCCGACCCGGCCAGGAAAAAATACTATTTGCTGGAGATGTTCCCTTATCCCTCCGGAAAAATCCACATGGGCCATGTGCGTAATTATACCATTGGGGATGTAGCTGGCCGTTTTAAGACGCTGCAGGGATATAACGTAATGCACCCGATGGGTTTTGACGCTTTTGGCCAGCCTGCGGAGAATGCCGCGATTAAAAATAAAACCCAGCCGGGCACCTGGACGCATAAATGTATTAAAGAAATGGAAACAGAACTAAAGAAGATGGGTTTTTCCTATGATTGGGCCAGAGAGGTCTCTACCTGTGATAGCGATTATTATAAGTGGAACCAGTGGATATTTTTAAAGATGTTTGAGCGTGGCCTGGCCTATAAAAAGGCCTCGGCAGTTAATTGGTGCCCGAGCTGTCAGACTACTTTAGCTAATGAAGAGGTGGCTGATGGCGCCTGCTGGAGATGCCATACTAAGGTCGAGCAAAAGGATTTAGAGCAGTGGTATTTAAAGATTACCGAGTATAAAGAGAGATTGCTGGAAGATTTAGGCCAATTGAAACAATGGCCGCAGCGGGTGCTGGCCATGCAGAATAACTGGATTGGTAAAAGTTCCGGAGTGGATATCTATTTCCGTCTTAAAAACAGCGATAAAATTATATCCGTGTTTACCACCCGAGCAGACACTATTTTTGGCGCAACCTATATTGTCCTGGCTCCGGAGCATCCTTTGGTTGGAGAGTTGATTAAGGGCAAGCCGCAGGAGAAGGATGTTTTGCGTTTTGTGGATAAGGTTTCTAAAGAAAGTAAGTTGGTGCGTACATCTTCGGATGTAAAAAAAGAAGGGGTGTTTACGGGAAGCTTTGCTGTAAATCCGGTAAATAATGAAGAGGTGCCGGTCTGGGTGGCGGATTATGTATTAATGGAGTATGGTACCGGTGCGATTATGGCTGTGCCGACCCATGACCAGCGGGATTTTCTTTTTGCCCAAGAGCATAAATTACCGCGGCGTTTAGTGATTGTCCCGGTTGACGGATCTTTAAAATCCGCCGAAGAGCTGACGCAAGCATATGAGGGTGATGGCCTGCAGATAAATTCGCAAGAATTCAATGGTTTAAATAACCTAAAGGCAAAAGAAAAGATCGCTGCTTGGATGCAGGATAAGGGGATCGGCAAAATCCAAACACACTGGCGCTTGCGTGATTGGTTAATTTCCCGGCAGCGTTATTGGGGCACTCCCATTCCGATAATTTATTGTCCTGAATGCGGGATTGTCCCGGTAGCTTATCAAAATTTACCGGTAGAGCTGCCGACTCAGGCGCCTTTTACCGGAGAGGGGGGCAACCCTCTAGGCAAGGTTAAAGGATTTATAGAGGTAAAGTGCCCTAAGTGCGCAGGAAAAGCCAGGCGGGAAACCGATACCATGGCTACTTTTTTTGATTCCTCCTGGTATTTTTTGAGATTTTGTTCTCCTAAATTTAATCAGGCGCCGTTTGATCTGCAAGAGGCAAAGTACTGGATGGTGGTGGATCAGTATATCGGGGGCATTGAGCATGCAATTTTACACTTATTGTATTCACGGTTTTTTGTTAAGTTTTTCCAGGATTTAAAGATGGTAGATTTTAATGAGCCGTTTGAAAAGCTGCTTACCCAGGGTATGGTTTTAAAAGACGGGGAAGTGATGTCCAAATCCCGGGGCAATATCGTGGACCCGGATTCGATGATTAAAGATTATGGCGCAGATGCTTTGCGCTTGTTTATTTTATTTGCCGCCCCTCCGGAAACAGAGCTGGAGTGGGGTCAGCGCGGGCTAGAGGGGGCATTTAAATTCCTAAACCGGGTCTGGAGGATCCAGGATAATTTAGTGGATCAACCAAATCCGGAGCTCTTTAAGAGTTTGCATAAAACAATTAAAAAAGTAAGCGCAGATTTTGATGAGTTTAAATTTAATACCGCCATTGCCAGCCTGATGGAATTAACTAACGCCATTTATCAATGGGGGGCGAGCCGTGAGGTATTTTTGGCCTTAGTGACTATGCTTAGCCCGATTGTTCCGCATTTTTCTGAAGAGCTCTGGCAGATCCTGGGAAATAAGGAGAGTATTTTTAAATCTACCTGGCCACAATGTGATTCTAATTTATTAGTTGAAGAAAATGTGGAGTTGGTGATTCAGATTAATGGTAAACTGCGCAGTAAGATTCAAGTTGCCCGCGATATATCGGAAGATAAGCTTAAAGAATTAGTGCTGGCCGATCAGAAAGTAATCCCCTGGCTAGAGGGGAAATCCCCGAAGAAATTCATCGTTGTCCCGCAAAAACTCATTAATATTGTAATATAATTTTGCGGGTCCTGTCTTGGGTATTTTCTAACGCTGACGCGCTGCGAAAATACCCAAGCCACCCGCTAATGATATTGCTAATATAAGCTTTCCGTCTTTTGCTTCCGAGCACGTAAGATTTTCGCTGATGTGCTCGCGGCTTACGGCTGGCTTGGTTTGATTCTGAGCAGGGCGTGGAGGCAAGGAGCGGGCACGGTTGCCCCTTAGATATGTCTGGGCAGAGCGACGCAGCCGACCCGAGCGGCACTCCTGCGCCTAGAGGGCGCAGGAAAGCGTACCTGCGAAGAACAAACCAAGACAGACGCATCGAATAATTACCCACCTAAAACATCCTTAATATCAAAAAGTAGCCGGACATAATCAATGGGTTTTTCGACATAGAAGATGATTCCGCTTTTAACGGCAATGTGTTTATCAATCTCTTCGTGTTTTAGGGAGGCGGCGATAATCGGGGTATCAATAAATTCCGGCAGGGCTTTAATATCCTGGGCAACTTTAAATCCGCTTTCATCCGGCAGCACCAGATCCAGCAGCACGCAATCCGGTTTTTCCGCTTTTAATTTTTCTAGGCCTTCTTTAGCGCTGTAGGCGACGACCACTTCGTAGCCTGCCTTAAGTAATTCTTCCCCGCTCTTTTTGGCGATATTATAGTCATCATCGATAACTAAAATTTTTTTAGCCATAGATAAAGTATACACCAAAACGTTGGCGATTACAATTTAGAAAGGTGGCCGGCAAGGAAAACGGCGACTTTTTGTTGGTTAGATTTGCTTGATCCCCGCGTCTATTTAAATGAGGAGTTAGATGATGTTTAATTTTACCCCGGAAGAACGCAGAGTTACTTTATTTCTTTTAAGCTTAGCGCTTGGCGGGTTAGTGATAAGCAATCTCATTAAGCTTAACTGCCGGATTGCCGGAATCGTTTATCCGCAAATGCAATTAGCCAGACTAAATCTTAATCAAGTAAGCTTAAAAGAGCTAGTCGCCACCAAGTGCGTTCCGGTGAACTTAGCCCAACGTATCATAGAGTATCGAAATTTTCGCCAAGAGTTTAGCAGCTTAGAAGAGTTAAAAGAAATTAAAGGTGTGGGGAATCAGCGTTTGGATAAACTTAAAGAGATATTTTTTGTTCAATGAGAAGATTGTTAACCGGGTTGGGGATATTTTATGCGCTGGGGATTATTTTAGCGGATGCGATTCGCCTGGATTTCTGGTTGATGCTGGGAGTGGCCACGGCAGTGCTTGCCTACGCCAGCTTAGGGGCAAACAAAAAATCTTTATTTCTAATCTTGGTATTATTTTTAGCGCTGCTGGCCGGATGTCTGAATCTGAAAAATTACTACAGATTGCCCAGATGCCATATCCGTAATTTTGTTGTTGATCAAGATAACTCTATTTATAGCGTAAGCGGATTTGTCAGTAACCTGCCGGAGTTTAAAAATGGCCACTGTGAGTTTACTCTTCGGGCGCAGACCATTCAAATCGATAAGTTAAAATATAACTGCTGCGGAGAGCTGTTGGTTAAGATGGATACATTCGGTGGCATGCAAACTTCTCCCGTTAGGATGGGGAAAGAATATGCCACCTTCAGTATCAATCCTGAGCAAAGTCGAGGGATTGACTTTACGCAAGCAGTAGATTACGGAGAGAACTTAACTCTACTGGGTAATTTAAGCCGGGTGTATAGTTTTAATCACTCCCCAGGCAGCTATCAGAATTTTCTGGCGCGCCAGGGCATTTTTTTAATTATGTCAATCCGAGACCCTCGGCAGATCCTTAGGCAGAATGGGTTTGGCGGGGTAAAATTGATCAAAATTTGCTTTAGGCTGCGCGCTTATCTGGAGCAGATGATTAGCCGGCATCTCCCGGATTTACCGGCCAGTATACTTTCCGCTATGGTTCTAGGCCAAAAGCGCAATATTCCCTGGCTGGTAAATAATTCTATGGTTAAATCCGGCACCGTGCATAT
>JAZDLL010000100.1:0-2135 GCA_043802105.1 Candidatus Omnitrophota bacterium | reverse complement strand
AGCTTTTCAGGATAAATTGAGCCTACTTAATGATAAAGAAAGAGAAGCCAAAGGCGCTGAGCTTCAGGCCAAGGTAAAAGAGTTTCAGGATTATGACCGCGGCAAGCAGGCGGATTTACGTAAAGAGCAAGATGAAAAAATGAAGGAAATCCTTAAAGATATTGAGGAAGCGGTGAAGAAGTATTCCGAAAAAGAAGGATACACCCTGGTGTTTAATGACCGGGTATTGGTTTATCAGACCAAAAGCATGGATATTACAACCCAGATTATTGCTATTTTAAACGCCGGTAAGAAGTAAATAAGGACATCAGTCGATGAATAAGACCCTAAATGAGATAGCCAAGCTTATTGACGGGAAAGTGGTCGGCAACGGGGACACCCTGATTACCGGAGCCTCCGGAATTAAAGAGGCAACCGAAGGGGATATTACTTTTTTGGCTAATTCCAAGTATATTCCGCTAATGGATAAAACCCGCGCGGCAGCGATTATTACTTCAGCCGACGCGCAGGACACGACCAAACCGATTATTTTAACCCAAAAACCTTCCCTGGCTTTTATTAAGATCATTTCGATGTTTATGCCTGATGATATCGGGCATCCTAGCGGCATAGATTATACTGCGGTAGTGGGCAAGAATGTTGCTTTAGGTAAAAACGTAACCATCGGAGCTTATTCGGTGATCGGGGATAATGTTGCCATCGGAGATAATACCATAATTTACGCCGGTTGTTATATCGGCCACCACTCCAAAATCGGCGCGCAAACCTTAATTTATCCGCAGGTTTCAATACGCGAACGGATTAGTATCGGCAGCCGCGTGATTATTCATTCCGGGGCGGTGATTGGCGCGGATGGTTTTGGATTTATTACGATTAAAGGAACACATCATAAGATTCCTCAAGTGGGGACAGTTGAAATTCATGATGATGTGGAGATCGGGGCTAATGTGACGATTGACCGGGCGCGTTTTGATAAAACGGTTATCGGCGCCGGCACTAAAATTGACAATCAGGTGCAGATTGGCCATAATGTGGTCATCGGCCAGAATGCCTTGATTGTTGCTCAGGTGGGTATCTCCGGCAGTACGACTCTTGGTAATAATGTAACTTTAGCCGGCCAGGTCGGGTTGGTCGGACACATTACTATCGGGGATAACGTTGTTGTAACCGCTTGTTCCGGAGTAGCTAAATCTGTTCCTGCGGATACGATAGTCTCGGGTGCTCCGGCCAGGCCCTATATGACTAACCAGAGAATTAACGCTAGCGTACAAAATTTGCCAAAATTAATTATTACGGTTAGGGAACTGAAGAAAAGGATCGAAGAGCTTGAGGCTAAGCTAAAAGGATAAATGGAAAATCAGAAGACGATTGCTAAACAGGTTACGCTTAAGGGTGCGGGTATTCACACCGGCAATAAAGTTAATTTAATTTTTAAGCCGGCCGGCGTTGGTTGCGGAGTAACTTTTAGTCGTACGGATCTTCCCGGCTCTCCCCGGATCAAAGCGGATGTGGGATCTTTGTTGCTGGCGCCTAAATTCAGCCGGCGTTCTTCGATCGGCAATGATCAGGCGGAGGTGCAGACAGTTGAGCACCTGATGGCGGCTTTGTCTAGTTTAGGAATCGATAATATTGATATTCAGATCGATAATAATGAAGTTCCCGGTTTAGACGGAAGCGCAATTAATTTTATCGAGGCGCTGGAAAAGGCAGGGTTAACGCAACAGGATGCACCAAGATATGTTTATACCATTAAAGAGCCGATCTGCATTCAGGAGGGCTCAAGCTCGATTACGATTCTTCCGGCTAAAGAATTTAAGATTTCCTATACCTTAAATTATGATCATCCCATGTTGGCGGCGCAATACTTAGAAATCACGATTGACGCTGGATCTTTTAAAACCGAGCTTTCTTCAGCGCGTACTTTTTGTCTGGAAAGCGAAGCCAGCGAGTTACAAAACCAAGGCTTAGGCTTAGGCGCTAATTATGAAAATACTCTAGTGGTGGGTAAAACCGGCGTAATTAAAAATAAGCTTAGGTTTAATGATGAGTTTGTTCGCCATAAAATCCTGGATTTAATCGGAGACCTTTATTTAGCCGGTTGCCCGATTAACGGCCATGTGGTGGCTTTAAAAAGC
>JAZDLL010000099.1:0-4704 GCA_043802105.1 Candidatus Omnitrophota bacterium | reverse complement strand
ACCCCCGCAGTATTAAAAAATGTTACCGCCATAGAGATTATCGGCAATCAGGCCATCAGCACCAATGTAATTATCTCTAAAATGAAGACGCGTATCGGCAGCGCCTATCAGGAGAATATTATTAGCGATGATTTAAAAAGGCTATATCTATTGGGTTTTTTCAGCGATATCAAGATCGACACTCAGGATTATAAGGATGGCTTAAAAATCTTAATTAACGTGGTGGAAAGGCCGATTATCGAGAAGATTACTTTCTCGGGGATTAATCTGATTACGATGAAGGATGAGAAATTAAAGCAACAGCTAAAATCCAGAGAAACCCAGTACCTGGATTATCCTAGCTTAGCCGAGGATGTGCGGATCTTAAAAAAGATGTATGAAAAAATAGGCTATAGCCAGGCGGATGTTTCTTATAAAGTTGATCAGGACACCCAAGCCAATAAGGCCAGAATAGCTTTTACGGTGGTGGAGGGCAGGAAGGTGCGCATTAAAGACATCTTGATCCAGGGCAATCAAACTTTTCCCAAGGGGCGTATCCTGAAATTGCTCAAGACCAAACGCGCCTGGTTCTTTAACGCCGGAGTTTTAAAGGATGAGGTGGCTAAAGAGGATATCGAGCGGATTAAATCTTTTTATCAGCGGGAAGGCTTTACGGATGTCCTCGTCGCTTATGAGGTTAAACCCGACGCCAAAAGGTCTTACCTGTTATTTGTTACTTTTAAGATCACGGAGGGTAAAAAATACCTGGTAGGTTCAGTGGTGGTGCAAGGCAATAAAGATATTCCGGAAAAATTGGTTTTAAAAAGCTTGATCGAATGTATTCCCGGAAAAGTTTTTAGCCAGGAGGCGATGAAAAAAGACCTCACCGGCATTCAGGGGTTGTATTTTGACCGGGGGTATATTTCAGCGCAGGTTCAGGAGACAACCCTGGTCAACACCGACAGCGGCCGGGTGGATGTCACCTATTCGATTATAGAAAATCAGGTGGTTTATGTGGATAAAGTTAAGATCCGGGGCAATATTAAAACTAAGGATCTGGTTATCCGCAGGGAAATGCGCATTCATCCCGGAGAAAAGTTTGACGGAGAAAAGCTGCGCCGCAGCAAGGAAAGGCTGGCCAATTTAGGATTTTTTGAAGAGGTCAGCTATGATACCGAGGAGACGGCCGAGCCGACTAAAAAGAATTTGGTGGTGGATGTCAAAGAAACCAAGACCGGAGCATTTAGTTTTGGCGGCGGCTACAGCACGGTGGATCAATTTGTGGGTTTTGTGGAGCTTGAGCAGAAGAACTTTGATTGGCGGAACTGGCCTTATTTTACCGGCGCCGGGCAAAACATGAAACTGCGCGCTTCCATTGGTAGCTTAAGCAACGGTTTTGATTTAAGTTTTACCGAGCCTTGGATGTTTGATTACCCGGTTTCTTTTGGGTTTGATTTATACCGCCGTACGCATGATCGTGATACGGAATCAGGCTACGGTTATGATGAAGCGGTGACCGGAGGCGATTTGCGTTTAGGCAAAGAGCTCTCTGAATATTTAAGAGCGGATTTGATGTATCGGTTGGATCAGATCGAGATTAGCAACCCCACAGATGACGCTTCTGGCGATTTATTGGCGGAAGTAGGTACCAATGTGATTAGCGTTATTTCTCCCAGCTTGACCTATGATTCCCGGGACAATGTTTTTAATACCCGCAAAGGAGACTTATTTACGGCAGCTTTTGATTTTGCCGGTTTGGGCGGAGATAAAAGTTATCTTAAATTTTTTGGCCGGGCATCGCATTATTTCCCGATGCCGCGGGGCGCAGTGTTGGAGTTAAGAGGTAGGTTAGGATTGGCCGAGCCCTATGGCAACACGGATAAAATACCTATCTACGAAAGATTCTTTGCCGGCGGAGCCTATACCATTAGAGGCTACGAGGAGAGAAAAGTTGGCCCGGTGGATCCTAGCTCTAATGATCCTTTAGGCGGCGCATCGATGGCGGTGGGCAATATTGAATATACTTATCCGTTATTTAGCTTTTTGAAAGTGGCGGCCTTCTATGATGTGGGTAATGTTTGGGAGTCGGCGGGAGATATCTTTTCCAATAAAAACGCCAATGGCGTAGCTAACACCGGAGGCTTTAAATCCTCCTTCGGTCTAGGTTTACGGATTAATACTCCGATTGGCCCGATTATGCTGGATTATGGTATCCCAATGAATAAAACCGGTGGTGAGGATACTAAGAAATCTGGCCGGTTCCATTTCAGCGCTAGCCACGGATTCTAAGTGAGTCGGAATCAAAGAATATAATCATATCAACTAACACCCGGCGCTTATTTGAATTGCGCCGGTGTGCCCTTGTGGGCTAGGAGGAAGTAGAAATGAGAAAGAGAGCAGCGGTTTTAGGGGGGGTAATTGTGGGTTTGGTATTATTGGTAGGCAGCGCGCAGGCTGCGGATAAGCTTGCTTATATTGACTTAAGCCGTACTTTTAGCGAATATAATAAAACCAAAGGCTATGACAAAACCTTAAGCGATAAAGAAAAAGTTTATACCGATGAGCGCGATAAAAAAGTTGCCGACCTGAAAGCTTTCCAGGATAAATTAAGCCTGCTTAATGATAAAGAAAGAGAAGCCAAGGGCACGGAGCTGCAGGCCAAAGTAAAAGAGTTTCAGGATTATGACCGCGCCAAGCAGGCGGATTTACGTAAAGAGCAGGATGAAAAAATGAAGGAGATCCTTAAAGATATTGAAGAAGCGGTGAAGAAATATTCCGAAAAAGAAGGATACACCCTGGTGTTTAATGACCGGGTTTTGTTTTATCAGACCAAAAGCATGGATATTACCACTCAGATTATTGCTATTTTAAACGCCGGTAAGAAGTAAATAAGGACATCAGTCGATGAATAAGACCCTAAATGAGATAGCCAGGCTTATTGACGGGAAAGTGGTCGGTAATGGGGATACTTTGATTACCGGAGCCTCCGGAATTAAAGAGGCAACCGAAGGAGATATTACTTTTTTGGCTAATTCCAGGTATATTCCGCTAATGGATAAAACCCGCGCGGCAGCGATTATTACTTCGGCCGACGCGCAGGAAACGACCAAGCCGATTATTTTAACCCAAAATCCTTCCCTAGCTTTCATTAAAATCATTTCGATGTTTATGCCCGATGATATCGGGCATCCTAGCGGCATAGATTATACTGCGGTAGTGGGCAAGAACGTTGCTTTGGGTAAAAACGTAACCATCGGAGCTTATTCGGTGATCGCGGATAATGTGTCCATCGGAGACAATACCATAATTTACGCCGGCTGTTATATCGGCCACCACTCTAAAATTGGCGCGCAAACCTTAATTTATCCGCAGGTTTCAATACGCGAACGGATTAGTATCGGCAGCCGCGTGATTATTCATTCCGGGGCGGTGATCGGCGCGGATGGTTTTGGATTTATTACGATTAAAGGAACGCATCATAAGATCCCTCAAGTGGGGATAGTTGAAATTCATGATGATGTGGAGATCGGAGCCAATGTTACTGTTGACCGGGCGCGTTTTGGTAAAACGATTATCGGAGCCGGCACTAAAATCGACAATCAAGTGCAGATTGGCCATAATGTGGTCATCGGCCAAAACGCTTTGATTGTTGCTCAGGTGGGCATCTCCGGCAGTACGGCTCTTGGTAATAATGTAACCATCGGCGGCCAGGCGGGGTTAGTCGGGCACATTAATATCGGAGATAATGCCATTGTAACGGCTTGTTCCGGAGTAACTAAATCTGTTCCTGCGGATATGATGGTTTCGGGCGCTCCGGCCAGGCCTTCAATGACTACGCAGAGAATTAACGCTTGCATACAAAATCTTCCCAAGTTAATGAATCTGGTTAAAGAATTAAAGAAAAGGATTGAAGAGCTTGAGGCTAAGTTAAAAGGATAAATGGAAAAACAAAAGACGATTGCTAAACAGGTTACGCTTAAGGGCGCGGGTATTCACACCGGCAATAAAGTTAATTTAATTTTTAAGCCGGCCGGCGCCGGTTGCGGAGTAACTTTTATCCGTACGGATCTTCCCGGCTCTCCCCGGATCAAAGCGGATGTGGGATCTTTGTTGCTGGCGCCTAAATTCAGCCGGCGTTCTTCAATCGGCAATGATCAGGCGGAGGTGCAGACAGTTGAGCACCTGATGGCAGCCTTGTCTAGTTTAGGAATCGATAATATTGATATTCAGATAGATAATAACGAAGTTCCCGGTTTAGACGGAAGCGCAATTAATTTTGTCGAGGCGTTGGAAAAAGCCGGCTTGGCGGCCCAGGATGCGCCCAGATATGTTTATACCGTAAGAGAGCCGATCTGCATTCAGGAAGGTTCTAGTTCGATTACCATACTTCCGGCAAAAGAATTTAAGATTTCCTATACCTTAAATTATGATCATCCCATGTTGGCGGCGCAATACTTAGAAATCGCGATTGACGCTGGATCTTTTAAAACCGAGCTTTCTTCAGCGCGTACTTTTTGTCTGGAAAGCGAAGCCAGTGAGTTACAAAACCAAGGCTTAGGCTTAGGCGCTAATTATGAAAATACCCTAGTGGTGGGTAAAACCGGCGTAATTAAAAATAAGCTTAGGTTTAATGATGAGTTTGTTCGCCATAAAATCCTGGATTTAATCGGAGACCTTTATTTAGCCGGTTGCCCGATTAACGGCCATGTGGTGGCTTTAAAAAGC
>JAZDLL010000039.1:0-6163 GCA_043802105.1 Candidatus Omnitrophota bacterium | reverse complement strand
GCGTAAGAGGTATTTAGCTGGCTTTTTACTTCCTCGGGATTGCCAAAAATAATTCTGCGCACCTCTTCGAAATTTATCCTTTGCGGGTTAATCCGCGTGTAGACAAAACCCTCTTGGTCTATGCCGCGCCGGCCGGCCCGCCCGGCCATTTGAAAGAAATCGCGGGTTTTTAAATTGCGCACGTAGGTGCCGTAAAATTTACGCAGGCCGTCAAACATTACCGAGCGGCTGGGCATATTTATTCCCAAAGCAAAAGTTTCAGTGGTAAAGATCACCTTAAGCAGGCGGCTGGTAAAAAGCCGCTCGATTACTTCTTTTAAGGTGGGCAGCATCCCGGCGTGATGGTAGGCAATGCCGCGTTGCACTAACGGATAAAGCAGCTGCGCGGATTGTTCATTTTTTAGGTTGAATCTTTCCAATAAATCTTCATACATCTGGGTGATAGCGCGGGTTTCTTTGGCGTCAAGAAATTTAAAACCGTATAAATCAAAAGCCAGCTCCTCGGCGCGCTTGCGGGAAAAAACAAAATAGATAGCCGGCAGGCCTTCTTTTTCCTGAACATAGCTAATCAGCGATTGCAGGCGGTTAGGTTTACTGGAGCGCAGGCGTTTCAGTTGGTCCAGACTATCCACCACTTCGTTGGCGCACTGGAAACTAAAATGTAAGGGTACCGGGCGCTGGTCTTCGATGACCACCTTTACGGATTTGTTGTGGATAGATTCAATCCAGGCGGCAAATTGTTTGATATTCGGAATGGTAGCTGATAAGCCCAGCAGGTTCATATGCTTGGGCAGGAAAATTAATGATTCTTCCCAAACCGTACCGCGCTCAGGGTTGTCAATGTAATGGATTTCATCAAAAATAATCCAGGAATATTTATCCAGGCTGGCCGGCTCATCCAGGATTTTGTTGCGGAAGATCTCGGTAGTCATGATCAAAACCGCAGCTTGCGGGTTAATGGAAACGTCCCCGGTCAGAATTCCGATATTATCCTGGAACTGGTCTTTAAAGTCGCGAAATTTTTGGTTGGAGAGGGCTTTAATCGGGGCAGTGTAGATAACTCCTAAATTGTTGCGGATCGCCCCGCTAATAATATGTTCAGCGATCGCAGTTTTCCCTGCTCCGGTCGGAGCCGAGACAATCACTGAATGGCCGTTATTTATATAGTCAATAGCCTCTTGTTGAAAACGGTCGTAAATCATTATTTCTATTATAAGCTAAAAATCAACAATCGCAATATAATAATCTTTCTTGATTTAGTATTTACTCGCGGCTGTCTTGGTTTGTTCTTCGCCGGGGCGCTTTCCTGCGCCCTCTAGACGCAGGATCCGCTCGGGTCGGCTGTGTCGCTCTGCCTAGACATATCTAAGGGGCATCCATGCCCGCTCCTTGCCTCCACGCCCTGCTCAGAATCAATCCAAGCCAGCCGCTAATGGTTTATATTAGTATTTTTTGCTTTACAATATAAGTTAATCTGGTTATAATAAATTCTTGATTGTTATTAAGAGGACAAACAGATGAAAGAAAAAGTCTTAAAATTAGGTTTACCTAAAGGCAGCCTTCAGGAGGCGACCTTTAAAATGCTTAAAAAAGCGGGATTTAATGTCAACCTTTCCAGCTCGCGTTCGTATTTTCCTTCGATAGATGACCCCCAGATTCAGCTGGTTCTTCTGCGGGCTCAAGAGATGTCCCGTTACGTGCAGGATGGGGCTTTGGATTGCGGGATTACCGGCAATGATTGGATCCTGGAGAATAAATCGAATGTCGTCAGGGTCACGGATCTAAGTTACGCTAAGCAAAGCTTAAATAAAGTCCGCTGGGTTTTAGCGGTGCCGGCGGATTCCGGAATAAAAAAAGTTAAAGATTTAAGCGGCAAGCGCATCGCTACCGAATTAGTCAACGTAACTAAAGAGTATTTTCAAAAGAATAAAGTTAAGGTGGAGGTAGAATTTAGCTGGGGGGCGACGGAGGTTAAAGTTTCCGGCGGCCTGGTAGATGCGATTGTAGAATTAACCGAGACCGGCAGCTCTTTGCGGGCGAATAAATTAGTGGAAATTGCTACGCTTTGCGAGTCGACCACGCAGTTTATCGCCAATATTGGAGCTTATCAAGATAGCTGGAAGAAAGCTAAAATGGAGCAGATTACCCTTCTTTTAAAAGGAGCAATTACTGCGGAAGATAAAGTTGGTTTAAAAATGAATGTGAAAAAAGAGAACCTCAAAGCCGTGATTGCCCAGCTTCCCGCCTTAAAGAAGCCGACCATTTCCGGCTTAAGCGACGACGGATGGTTTGCTATTGAGACAATTATCGACGAAAAAGTAGTGAGGGTTTTAATCCCGGCGTTGAAGGCCAAGGGCGCCCAGGGGATTATTGAGTACCCGTTAAATAAGGTAATTTATTAATTAGTAAGCAGAGGAGAAGCTATGCCTTGTGGAAAGAAAAGAAAAAGACAGAAAATTAAAACCCATAAGCGTAAGAAATTACGTCGTCGTTTGCGTCACTTGAAGAAAAGAGCTTGGGGTGGTAAGGGTTAAATTCTTTAACAGTGCAATCTGTTTTTGCCTTACATTGGGCCTAGCTGTTTTATCCGCACAAGCTCAGGATACGCATAAAGAGAATACCAGAAGTTTAAACCACTATATTTTAGGGGTTTATTGCCAAGGCCTGGGGGATTTAGAGGGGGCCCTCGGGGAGTATCAAAAGGCGTTAAAAGCTGACCCTGAAAGTTCTTTGTTACATTTAAATCTGGCCTCAGTTTTCATTCAAAAGGAAAATCTGGATTTAGCCATAGCAGAACTAAAGCATTCTATCCGGCTTGCTCCGGAAGCTGTGCAGCCGCATACATTATTGGCTTTGGTATATATTGCCCAGAATAAAGCGGATTTAGCGGCGACAGAGTATATTTTGGCGCTTGAGAATGCCACGAAAGCCGAGCCAAACAATATTGAAACTTATAAAGGCTTAGGCGCGATTTATCTGCAGCAGAATAAATTAAAACAAGCCGAGGGTATTTTTAAGCTGATTGTGAAGATGGCCCCGGCCGACGCAGAGGCGCATTTTTATTTAGGCAGTGTTTACTATAGCTTAGAAGATTCTCTTACTGCAGAAAAAGAGCTAACAAGCGCAGTAAAATTAAAACCGGATTATCATGAGGCCTTAAATTTCTTAGGTTATTTTTATCTGGAGCACGATAAAAATATCGATCAGGCAGGTTCCATGATTAAGCAGGCTTTGGTTTTCGAGCCGGAAAATGGTGCCTACCTGGACAGTTTAGGGTGGTTTTATTATAAAAAGGGCAAGTTTAAGGAAGCTTTAAGCCATTTAGAAAGAGCAGCGTATTTTTTAAGCGACCCGGTGATCTACGATCACCTGGGGGATGCTTTCTTAAAATTAGGCAACACTGCCAGCGCAAAATTAAATTGGGAGAAATCCCTGAAATTAGATTCTCAGAATGCCCAAGTAAAAGCCAAGCTGCTTAAATTTACCAATCATGGCCAATAGGCAATTAACGATCGAAGAATTAGAGGTTCAGGCTCGCCAAATCCGGCGTTTAATAATTCAGATGTTAGCGGGCGCCGGTTCCGGCCACCCCGGAGGAAGCCTCTCGGCCGCAGATTTAATTACCGCGCTATATTTTAATGTTCTACGCTTTAATCCGGCCGATCCGCTTTGGCCGGACCGGGACCGTTTTCACATGTCTAAAGGCCATTGTTGCCCGCTTTGGTATGCGGTGTTGGCCCAGAGCGGTTACTTTCCGAAAGAAAAATTAGCTACTTTACGCAAATTCGGTTCTATGCTTCAGGGGCATCCGGATCGTAAAACTCCGGGCGTAGAATCTGCTTCCGGTTCACTGGGCCAGGGACTTTCCGTGGCCTTAGGGATGAGCCTGGCGGCCAGAGTAGATAAAAAAGATTATCGGGTTTATGTTTTGTTAGGCGATGGAGAGGTACAGGAGGGCAGCGTCTGGGAGGCAGCCATGGCCTGCGCGCATTTTTCCTGCAGCAATATTTGCGCGATTTTAGATTTTAACGGCTGCCAGATTGACGGAAGATGTGAGGATATCATGGGCCTGGAGCCATTGGCGGCTAAATGGCAGGCCTTTGGCTGGCAGGTGATTGAAATTAACGGGCATGATATGCGCCAGATTCTTGCGGCGTATGATCAGGCCAAAACCATTAAAAATAAACCGACCATCATTATCGCCCGCACCGTAAAAGGCAAAGGAGTATCTTTTATGGAAGGGGTGGTGGGTTTTCACGGTCGGGCCCCTACTGAAGAAGAGGCCCAGAGGGCTTTAAAGGAACTAGCTTAATGGCAGAGCAGCTTTATCAAAGAGATGTTTATGGAGAGACCTTAGTCAAGCTGGGGTCAGTGGATAAAAATATTGTGGTTCTGGATGCTGATCTTTCCAGTTCTACCCGCACCAGCCTTTTTGCCAAGCAATTTCCGGAGAGATTTTTTAATTTCGGGGTGGCGGAGCAAAATATGATGGCGGCCGCCGCGGGTTTAGCCTCCTGTGGCAAGACAGTTTTTCTTTCTACTTTTGCCGTATTTGCTGCCGGCCGCGCCTGGGATCAGGTGCGGGTCTCCATAAGTTATAATAATTTTAACGTTAAAATCGTCGCCACGCACGCCGGGATTACCGTCGGCCCGGATGGAGCCAGCCACCAGGCGCTGGAGGATATTGCGTTGATGCGAGTATTGGCGAAGATGAATATTATTGTTCCTGCCGATGGCCCACAGACCGAGGATGCGGTAAGGGCAGCAGCTAATATTGACGGGCCTTTTTATATTCGCTTAGGCAGGTCCAAAGTCTCTACTGTTGAGAATAAAGGCGAGTTTAAGTTTGGCCAAGCTCAACTTTTAACGTCAGGCAATGATGTGGCGATTGTCGCCTGCGGCTTGATGGTTGCCCAGGCGTTGGACGCCGTAAAAAATCTGGCCGTTAAAGGGATTAAGGCGCGCCTGATTAATCTGCATACGATTCGTCCGCTTGATAGTGAAATTATTCTTAAGGCGGCCAGAGAGACTAAATTAATTATTGCTTGTGAAGAGCATGGTATCTTCGGCGGTTTGGCCTCTTGCATTGATGAAGTGGTGGCCGAGAATTTTCCGGTTAAGGTAATCCGGGTGGGGGTACGTAATCTTTTCGGCCAATCCGGGGAGCCGCCAGAGCTTTTAAAAGAGTACAAATTAACTAGCCTGGATATTGAGAAAGCAGTTTTAGCTAATCTCTCAACAAAATAGTTCATAAGGCATGTCTGTTAAGCCGCTAGTTGTTAAATCCTTCGCTAAATTAAATCTTTATCTACAGGTCTTAAACAAGCGCCAAGATAATTTTCATAATTTAAGCACTTTGTTTACGCGAATTGATTTAGCCGACACGCTAACCTTTAGAAAACGCAGCGATGGTTTAATTAAGATCAAATGTGCTCACCGGCAACTGCCTAAAGATAAGACTAATCTTTGTTACCGGGCTGCGCAGCTATTAAAGCAGGAGCTTAAGTTAAACTTGGGCGTAGAGATAGAGCTTAAGAAACGGATACCCGTGGGCGCTGGTCTTGGCGGAGGCTCTTCTAACGCCGCTAGCGTACTGTTGGGATTAAATAGATTCTGGAATTTAAATTTACCTAAAGCCAGATTAGTAAAGCTGGGGGCTAAGCTAGGCAGTGATGTCCCATTTTTTATTCAGCAATCCAAATTTGCTTTAGGCAGCCAGCGGGGAGATAAAATTAAGCCGTTAATCTCTTTGCAGAAGCTTAAGCTTTGGTTTATTCTGGTTTATCCTAATTTTAAGGTTTCCACGCCCTTGATTTATCAAAAATTTGATGCTTGTCTTTCAGCAGGCGCAAGTTTTTCCCGGTTGACAAGGCCGCCGCGTAATGTTAAAATACTAACTTCGCAGCTATTGAAAAAGGGCAACTCCTTTGATCGAGGGTGCCTTTTTAACAGCTTAGAGCTGGTCACTAGTATTTTTTACCCCGTAGTTAATCAGGTTAAAAACGCTCTTTTTGGCTTGGGATTAAATAGAGTGATGATGTCCGGCAGCGGCCCGGCGGTATTTGCAGTTTGTGATTCCGGTCGGCAAGCGCGCAGCTTAAGCCGTAAATTGTATAAACAGCATAACTCTTGGCAAGTTTTTGTAGTTTCTGCGGTTTAACTG
>JAZDLL010000020.1:0-2714 GCA_043802105.1 Candidatus Omnitrophota bacterium | reverse complement strand
ATACAAAGAACTTAGCGCCTTCCATCCTTGGCGAGTGAAACCCTGCTTATATAAAGCATAAGCATACATTACTACCATATGGCTAAACACCGCACCGTTTTCCTTATCTCCATAAACAAAAGAAAACGCCCGGCCTAAATCCCGCTGTTCTTGCTTAAAATCAGTATTTAAATGAATCCCCCCGATAGCTTTATCATATAAATAGCGGTCAACATTTAATAAGATCTTCTTGGTTTGAGCGGGGCTGGCGACCTGGCTCATAATCGGAAACACCTGGGAAGCTAAACTCATCCGCACAAAATTTCCTTGTTTCCCCTCTACTCGATGTTTACGGTTATCGTAGTACCCGTTAAAAAAACCCGCCTTTAACCACTCACTTTTTTGAATATGTTTGCTCATCCAAAGAGCTTTTTCTTGCAAAGAGCGGCTCAAGCTAGCCGCATCTAAACGGATTTTTTTACCTGAGAGGCGCTCTTTAGTTTTGGTAAAATACTCATTCAGAATCCTATGTTTCTGCGCAATATCCGCATAATTAAAATCAACCAATAGGAGTTTTAACTCTTGCGCCACTTCCAAATCTTTAACCCCGGCCTTAAGCAATAATTGCGCTAAGGTAAGCAGGTTCTGAGCATACAGTGAAGAAAAAGCTACGCTCTCCCCATGTTCTTTGGCCATATCCAAACCATCATTCCAATCTGCCCCCTCCAGGCGCAGATGATTGTGCGCGCCCACATTATAAAACTGCACCAAATTCTGAACCAATAAGTGCTCCAGGATTGTTCCTGAATAAATTTTCCCGGATTTTGTTTTTAGCCGGTCCCCGTCTGCCGGGCTCCAGCGATAATCAATGCCTCGGGCGCGATTTACCTGGTGATTTCTAAAATAAGTAGCCGGGGCAAATAAAATCCCCAAATCAGCAGTTTCCTGAAGATATAAATCCAGAGTAATCAAAGGCCAGGCTCCGTGATCCATCCATACTCGGCTGATATTATTACGGTCGGCAATAAATTCTCCCGGTTTTTTGCCGATAATCGTGGCGTTGGAGCCGTCGATTTTCACCCCGCAGAAATTATTAATTAAAATCTCCCGCACGGCGGGCGGGTTATTTAAAATAAGCCCCAGGCAATCCTGCCAAAGATCACGCCAGCCTCGGCCGCCTTGGCCATAATCAAAATCCGGCAGAAATGAACAACCGAATATTTTTCTCAAGCTGGGCTGAATGCTTACCCAGCGCAGCCAATTATCAAAATGCCGGTGGCCGCTGGCTACCTCGGTGGACTCAGATTGCGCCTGCCAAAATTTCTTGGTTTTTTCAAAATACAGATTTACTTTTGCGCTACGATTAAATTTACGCATCAAAGAACCTAGATCACAATCCCCCCCAGCGATGCCCATAATCACGGTATAAGTTACCCCCGCCCCCGCCGGCAGAACAATTCTAGCAAAACGCATGGCGCCCATCGGCTCCTTGCCTTGAAAGGGTATTTGGGAAGGAAGCTTATTCTCAAAAACAGCCTCCGGGGCCTCTAAATCCTGCGACTCTCCGCAAAAAATTTCCTGCGTTGGATAAATATACTGCGGGCCCCGCCCTTGATTATCGCAAGCGGCCACATAATAAACCGTATTATTTGGCCGATGACCGGACTCATCAAAAAGCAATGTCGGTTTAATTTTAATTCCATATCTTTCCTCTTTAATCCGGGTTAACAGCGAAGTTACATGCCGGTGATCGCGTAAATTGCCTGCGCTGCGGGCATATAAAGGGATGGCCACATAAGGAATAAAGCTTGTCTTTCTTTTACTGACATTAGTAATCTTGACCTGCATAACCTCCAGCGCCTGCTGGCCAATCGGTATAAAAGACAGGATTTCAGATTTCAAGCCGATTTTATTATTTTTGCGGCTTACCCGCTGCCAAAGCTGCCCGGCTTCCAAGGTAAATTCATCCTGACGAAGCTGCCGATAGTCTTTAGAAACTCCGGCCGCCGACCAAATTTTATCTTTATTTACGTAAACCCAGAAATTCCTGGAAGATTTAGAAAGACCCAGGCTGGCCCGGCTGGTCGGCTCCAGAAGAAAACTATGCTGCCCGGTTTTTATATCACCATGTAAATCTGCGGTCACCGAAGACATCAGCGATTCATTACAAAGCGGTAAATACAAGCTTTTTATCCGCTGGGCAGAAAAAGATTTGAAGCTGCCTGAATTATCTGTAAAATTATATAAATTATTTTCCATTTAGCTTAAATAACGAATTTCCCGGTGGGCGATTAGGCTAAAGCAGCAAAAAAGCTTAAACCCCATCCTGATTAATAACCGGTCCAGGGTTTGGGTTTAACTTGGCCATCTTCTTATTCAGCTTCAATAATCTTTTTTCCTCCTGTTTCTTTTTCCTCGCCTGTTCTTTAAGGTTCTTTTGAAATGAATAATTAACTACTGCCATTATTTTATTCCTCCTCTTAATTACCCGGGCCAATTACTCTTTAAAAACGGATAAAATATTTATTTTTCTCTGTGGGAAGCCTTTTTCAACGCGTTAATAAAATCAACGCTGAAGTTGCAACCTAAAACCTGGGCTGTATAGACATCCTGCCAGGATTGTTCATACTGATTTTTATAAAAATAAGCAATCGCCCGGTTATAATAGGCCCCGGCATAATTAGGGTCCTTATTGATGGCTTCCGTAAACACAGCAATAATACTATCCATTTCCA
>JAZDLL010000075.1:0-5691 GCA_043802105.1 Candidatus Omnitrophota bacterium | reverse complement strand
TTTGAGGGTGATGCATCTGTAAAGCAGGCTGTTTTTAAGCAAATAAACACAGTATTGGATTCTCAGCAGCGCAGCCAGGAAGTTACCAGGATTGTCTCTGATATCTTTGGCCAGGAGTTGAATAAAAGAATAGAACAAACCACCAAAGAAGTTAGTAAGAAATATGAGAGTATTATTGAGAAGAACAGCAAAAATGAAGAAATAGTTTGGAATAAGTATAACCGAACGCTTTCCGAAAAAAAACAAACCGACGCGGTTATCCGCAGCGTGGCTGAAGGCTTGCTGGTGGTCGACGCTCAAGGTAAAGTGGTGATGATGAATCCGGCTGCCGAAAGGCTACTGGGAATTGCCAGGAAAGACAAGATCGGTAAGCCCATTGATGAAAGCCTTAAGGATGAGCAGTTGGTTTCTTTGGTTAAGGATTCTAAAGGCAAGGAAGGAAAAGAGATTGAATTATTCAGCCAGAATAATGAAACCTCAAAGACGATTAGGGCCAGCAGCGCGGTGATTGAAAATGAAAACGGCCAGACGGTAGGTATGGTTTCGGTTTTAACCGATATTACTAAGCAAAAAGAGATAGACCGGCTAAAAGCGAGCTTTGTCGCTAACGTAACTCATGAATTGCGAACGCCTTTAGTTTCTGTTGATAAAGCGATATCCTTTCTGCTGAGTAGTGCCGGAGGGCTCTCGGATAGCCAGCAGCAGTTTCTTTCGATTGCTTCCCGGAACTGTAAGAGATTAAGCCTGCTGATCAATGATTTGTTGGATCTTTCAAAACTTGAGGCAGGCAAGATGAATATTATATTAATTACCTGTTTTATCGATAAAGTGATTAGCGAATCAATCGAAGGTTTGAATGCCTGGGCTAATGCCAAAACCGTAACGCTGGTAAATAAGGTTCAAGCAGATTTGCCTCAGGTCAAGATAGACCCGGATAAAATAATTCAGGTCCTAAATAATCTGATTGGCAATGCGATTAAATTTACTCCGGCCAACGGCACCATCACGGTGGAGGCTAAATTGCACAATGACCGGGAACTGGTAGTCAGCGTGCAGGATACCGGAGCAGGAATTGCTCAGGCGGAACTCGTAAAGATTTTTGATAAATTTTATCAAACCGGCGAAAGAGTGGCTACGGATGTGAGCGGAACAGGCATCGGCTTATCGATTGCCAAAGAAATTGTCCAATTGCACGGTGGCAAAATTTGGGCGGAGAGTGAGAATATGCAGGGAGCAAAATTTAGTTTTACCGTACCGTTAGATAAAAATTAATTATTATAAATAAAGGAGGTTGTCCCATGGATGGAACAAGTATTAGGGTGCTGGTCGTTGACGATGAAGCTGATTTTAGGAACCTGATGACTTTTTGGCTGGAGTCTAAAGGCTATAAAGTGGTCACGGCTTCAGACGGTAAAGCGGCCATTGAATTAGTGCGGGATAAAAAAGCGGATATTGTTTTTATGGATTTAAGAATGCCGATTATGGACGGGGTTGATGCGCTCAAAAGCATTAGGACCTTTGATGCGACTACGCCGATAATTATTATCAGTTCATATATTGCTGATCCAAAAATACAAGAAGCCAGGTCGCATGGTATGTCTGGAGTATTCTATAAGGGCACGGATTTTGATGCCAGCTTGCCTTTGTTGGAAGCGGTGTTGCGCACCCATCGAAATCTTAAAAAATAAATTTCCCGTGCAGGTAAAGGTTTTGCCCTAAACTCTTCTAGCATTTTAGTTTAAGTATAATTGTTCTCGGACGGATTTAATAAATTTAACTTGACTAAAAGGCAATTCTTTGGTAGATATATAGTATATATCATAGTTATGATATCTCATAATACAAGGTGATAAATGCCTAATTATAAAGAAGAAGAAAATGGGATGATTACCGCCAAAGAAATTATGAGAGAATTAAATGTCTCTTATCAGATTGTAAATCACTATACTAATTTTGGGCTATTGCCGGTAATCCTGAAAAAAGCCAATATCAGATATTACGATAAAAATACAATTAAAGGCCGCTTTAAAAAAATTAGAGAGTTAACTCAGCAGGGCTATTCATTAAGTTTAATTCGTAAAAAGTTGGAGCAAAATGTAGATATTTTAGAGGAGCTTTCAAATAGCAATCAGAGCGCCTCGACACTTAAAATTAAAACGCAGGAACAAATTTAAACCTGATCTTGGCTTAAGAGATCAGGTTTAAATTTTGATCAAGATAAAATAAATTAATTCAGGGTTAAAACATGAGTTATTTCAAGGTTTTAGGATTTGAAAAAGAGCCATTTTCTACGAGCCCGGATCCGGATTTTTTCTATTTATCCAAAGAGCATGAGTCGGCTTTAGCCAACATTTTAATTGAGCTGCGGCTTAAAAGAGGGCTTTCGGTTATCCTGGGGGATGTGGGCACTGGTAAGACCACCTTATCCCGGAAATTAATTCAAGAATTAAAAGACCGGCCGGATTTTATTTTTCATATTATCCTGGATCCTTCTTTTGAGAGCGAAGAGCCGCTGCTTACCTCTTTGTCAAAAAACTTTGAGATCCCCGTTAATAGCGATACACCGCTGGGGATTGTCGCTTTGCGCGAAGGCTTGGAGAGATTTTTATTTCAAAAAGGGGTTAATGAAAACAAGACGGTTACTTTGATTATTGATGAAGCCCAGAAATTAAATGCATCATCTTTGGAAGTTTTACGCGTACTCTTAAATTATGAGACTAACGAGTTTAAGCTTATCCAGTTAGTTCTTTTGGGACAGTTGGAATTACATGCCAAGATCACGGAGATGGCTAATTTTTTCGACCGGATCAGTTTTAAGTATACTTTAAATCCGCTGGATTTTGAGGAAACCCGGGAGATGATTGAATTCAGGCTTAAGCAGGCCGGTTATTCGGCCAACATGCATCTGTTCTTAGACGATGCGATCAAGGAAGTGCATCAATACACCCGGGGGTATCCTAGAAGAATAACTATGCTTTGTCACCGGGCTTTAAAAACTTTAGTTTTGAAGAATAAGTTTGTCATTGATGCACCTTTAATCCAGGAAATAATTAATGAGGAAATAGAATCCGGATGGCACAGGAAAGATCTCTCACTCCAGAAAAACAACTTTTAAAGATCATTGAGACCTCTAAAGTAAGTTCTTTGGGGGTGCACGCTCAGTCTTCCCGGCGCCACGGTATGAGTTGGTTGAATTTGGGGGCCTGGCTGGGAAGAGCCTCTTTTGTAAGGGAAAGATTTGAAAAATGGTCTA
Organism: Candidatus Omnitrophota bacterium; assembly: GCA_043802105.1. GTDB lineage: Bacteria > Omnitrophota > Gorgyraeia > Gygaellales > Profunditerraquicolaceae > UBA6249. Next base: position 2,438 of record JAZDLL010000075.1, on the reverse strand, counting down.
CCGGCCTCAGCCTGGAGCGATTAGATGTAAAAGTTGCCAATAGAATTTTAGGTCTTTCGGTGGCGCTGCTTTCGGTGTATTTTTTAGTTAATTTTGTTGTTTCGTCGATTAATTTAAGCAAAGCGCCGCGCTTAGAATCAAATACGCCGGCCGCTAAAATCGAAACGAGCTTTCCGGAGCCCACTGGTTTAAAAAAAGCGGCTTCTTATTACTTAAATAAGATCAGGGAAAGAGATATTTTTACGATGGGTTTGAAAAAAGTAATTGTCGATACCACTCCTACTTCCAAGAGCCTGGAGTTGGCGGCAAGCTTAAAATTAGTCGGAATTTCCTGGTCGGCTGATCCGGATGCGATGATTGAGGATACTAAAGAGCTGAAAACATTTTTTGTAAAAAGAGGAGAGATGGTAGGCGGGGCAAGGGTACAGGCAATTTTTAAAGATAAGGTGGTATTAAGTTTAGGCCAAGAGGAGTTTGAGATTAGATGAAAGCTATTCCCAGAATATCGATTTTTATTATCCTGGCTTGTGCGTCTGTGTTTTATAAAGTGCAAGCCGAGGATCATCCGGGGTTAGCTCAGGCCGCCGTATCAACGCCTACGGTATCGACACCTGCGGTGTCGACAACCACGCCGGCTTTGACCGCCGTGCCTCAACCTGCGGCATCAACGTCTGCGGCACCGGCTTCAGTGCCTGCGGCTTCAGTGCCTGCGGCATCAACGCCTCCGGCGTTGACTACGCCGGTTCCAGAGGCCATTGAACCGGTGGGAATGGGAGGAAGGATTTCTCTGGATTTACGTAACATAGAAGTTACCGACGCTTTAAAGTTTTTATCGCTTAAAACCGGCGTGAATATGATTGCCACTAAAGATGTTGCCGGCAGAGTTACGCTGATGGTGTTGAATGTTCCGGCCAAAGATGTTTTTGATATTATGTTGCGCTCAAATGGGCTGGCCTTTACCAAAGAGGGTGAAATTTATAATATTATGACCGGTGATGAATACAAAGCTCTCTTCGGTAAAAAATTTGCCGATATCCGTGAAGTTAAGGTTTTTAGAATCAAGTATGCCATCCCTGAGCAGGTATTTACGATGCTGGATGCTTTAAAGAGTGAGATTGGCAGGGTTTTAGTTGAGCCGGATTCCGGCACGGCATTAATTATGGATACCCCGGATAAAATTGCGGAAATCGAAAAGGCATTAGCTACGCTGGAACAAAAAAACCTGGTGCGGGTATTCCAGTTAAAATACGCTAAAGCCAAAGATGTAGAGGAGCAGCTAAAGTCGCAATTGGACTTAAAAAAAGTCGGTACAATTAAAGCTGATGAACGCTCAAATCAGGTGATCATCCAGACCTTACCTGAAAGAATGGTGAATATTGAAAAGATGATCGCCAGCCTGGACCAGAAAACCAAGCAGGTATTGATCGACAGTACGATCATTAAAGTTAAGCTATCCGACCAATTGGAGACCGGCGGTGAGTGGGAAGGTTTGCTGGGGGCAGCCAGTAAATATGGAATGGCTTATCTAGGGGCGAATCCTTTTAGTGTAATCAGGCCTACCGATGTGGATACTACCAATACCTATCAGTCCAGGTATGATTATTTGGTAAAAACTATGAATGGCAATATTGGTTCGTATGCTTCCACTAGCAATACCGCAAGTTCCGCATCTTCTACATCTAAGACCGGCCCGGGAGTATTAAATCTCGGTATAATCTCCGGCGATAAAGATATTAATGTCGTCCTTAAATATGTCCAGACTTTGGGCAATACACAAATCCTTTCTAATCCGAAGATTTCAATCGTGAATAATCAGGAAGCCAAAATCCACGTGGGTGAACGTCAGGCCTATGTTACTTCTACTACGACCACCGGACAAAGTACATCTACGGTTTCAGAAGAAGTAACTTTTGTGGACGTCGGCATCCAGCTTTCTGTAACGCCGACCATAAATGATGATGGATATATTACCATGAAAATAAAACCCGAGATATCCAGCGTGGTTTCTTTCCTGGATACTCCCAGCGGTAACAAAATTCCGATCATTGATACTTCAGTGGCGGAAACCACAATCATGGTTAAAGATGGTACCACAATTATCATCGGAGGCTTGCGTAGGGAGGATAAAACTTCCGCTGCCGAACAATTTCCGTTCCTAAGTAAAATTCCGATCATCAGCTATTTCTTTAAAAACCAAACCAGCAAGATTGAGCGGACTGAACTTTTAGTGATGATCACTCCGCATATTATTACCGGGGATGTTTTAGCTACCGGGGACAGGCGCGAGCCAAGATTCTTGGATGCGCCCAACAAAGAATATGATCGTTACGCGCCTTTTACTGAAAAGCCGGATTTTAAGGATCAGGAAACCCCGGAAGAGAAGATCGGTCCTAAAGGTGCGCCGGAAGAAGAAATAAAATCATATCGTGAATATCCCA
>JAZDLL010000070.1:0-22710 GCA_043802105.1 Candidatus Omnitrophota bacterium | reverse complement strand
AGGAGGATAAAGGAAATGGCTAAAGAGAAATTCGTCAGGAGTAAACCGCACGTAAATATTGGAACCATCGGACATATTGATCATGGTAAAACCACGCTTACGGCTGCCATTTGTAATGTTTTATCAAAACTTGGGCAAGCTACCGCCAGAGATTATGCTGATATTGCTAAAGGTGGCACGGTTAGAGACGAGACAAAAGTGGTTACGATTTCAGTGGCCCACGTTGAATATGAAACCGGTGCGCGTCACTATGCACATATAGATTGCCCAGGCCATGCCGATTACATTAAAAACATGATCACCGGTGCGGCTCAGATGGACGGAGCGATTTTGGTGGTCTCCGCGGCTGACGGCCCGATGCCTCAAACCAGAGAACATATTCTCCTGGCGCGTCAGGTCAATGTTCCCAGTATGGTGGTGTTCATGAATAAGTGTGATTTAGTTGATGATAAAGAGCTTTTGGATTTAGTGGAGATGGAAATTAGGGATCTTTTGACTAAATACGGATACCCGGGAGACAAAACCCCGATTATTCGCGGTAGCGCCAATAAGGCTTATGCTGCCGCCGATGCTACTGGCGCAGATGCCAAGTGTATTATGGATTTAATGAAAGCCGTTGATGAGTTTATTCCTCTTCCGGCCAGAGAATTAGATAAGCCTTTACTGATGGCGGTTGAAGATGTTTTCAGTATCGAAGGTAGAGGCACCGTGGCTACCGGAAGAATTGAACGTGGTAAAGTAAAAGTCGGGGAAGAAGTTGAAATTATCGGTTTAAGGCCGGAAGCCAAGAAATCCGTAGTTACCGGAATCGAAATGTTCCGTAAACTGCTGGATGAAGGCCAAGCCGGAGATAATGTCGGACTTCTGTTAAGGGGCATAGAAAAGAATGATATTGAGCGCGGAATGGTTATTGCTGCGCCTAAATCTATTCTACCGCATACGAAATTTAAAGCTAAAGTGTATATCTTAACCAAAGAAGAAGGCGGCAGGCATACTCCGTTCTTTAAAGGGTATCGGCCGCAGTTCTATTTTCGGACCACCGACGTTACCGGTGCAGCTACACTTCCTACGGGCGTAGAAATGGTTATGCCTGGCGATAATGTGGATCTGGAAGTGGAATTGATTACTCCGATTGCCATTGAAAAAGAGTCTCGTTTTGCTATTCGTGAAGGCGGCCATACCGTCGGTGCAGGAGTAGTTACTGAGGTAATTGCCTAATCAATGAATACGCAAAAGATTCGGATTAAATTAAAAGCCTATGATCATCGGTTGTTAGATCAGGCGGTAATTGAAATTGTGGAAACCGTTAAGCGCACTGGCGCCAAAATTTCTGGGCCAGTGCCGCTTCCTACGAAGAGGGAGATTTACACGGTATTACGTTCTCCGCATGTGGATAAAAAATCGCGGGAACAGTTTGATTTATCTACCCATAAGCGCCTTATTGACATCTTTGAACCCACAGCTAAGACCATCGATTCATTAAGGAAATTAAACCTGCCTGCAGGAGTGGACGTAGAGATCAAGTAACAAATCAACCCATTCGATAAGCCCAAGAAAACCCAGAATGTTTAGGGTTGACACTCAAGCGAAGCGAATGTGTCAAAACGGATAGATTAAATGATTGGATTGATTGGTAAAAAAATTGGAATGACTCAAATTTTTGCGGCAGATAACCGCCAGGTGGGGGTTACCGCTATCCAAGCCGGGCCTTGCCCGGTGCTTATGGTGATGGATAAAAATATCCAGCTGGGATTTGATGCCGTCAAAGAAAAAAGTCTGAAGAAGGCGCAGTTGGGGCTTTATAAAAAATTAAATATTACTCCCCGCAAGGTAATTAAAGACCTTTCTAAAGAGGCGGATGTTGAATATAAGGTGGGTGACGAACTTAAGGTTGACCTTTTTAGCGAAGGTGATTTTGTAGATGTAAGCGGAATTTCTATCGGCAAGGGTTTTGCCGGTGGCATGAAACGTTGGCATTGGAAGGGCGGGCCAAGAACGCACGGCTCAACTTCGCATCGCCGAGTCGGTTCTATTGGCTCCAGCACTACACCGGGAAGAGTTTTTAGAGGGCATCATATGCCAGGGCATATGGGGGCGCAAAAAGCCACTGTGCAGAACTTAAAAATTATTAAGATAGATTTAGCTAATAACTTACTGTTGGTTGAGGGTGGGGTTCCGGGGCATAAGAACGGATATTTAGTAATCACTAAAGCGATTAAGAAAGTCTCCAAAAAAGCGGCGGTTAAGAAATAATGTTTACTTTACCGGTATACAATGGCCAAGGCAAAGAAGTTGATACCATTAAGCTTAACGCTAGTGTCTTTGACGGCAGCCAAAATTTAGATTGTTTGCATCAGGCGATTATCGGTTATCAGGCTAATCAGAGAAAAGGGTTAGCCTCGACCAAGACTCGGGGAGAGGTTTCCGGAGGCGGCAAGAAGCCTTGGAAGCAGAAGGGGACAGGTCGGGCGCGCGTAGGTTCCACCCGTTCTCCGCTTTGGAGGCACGGCGGCGTAGTTTTTGGCCCTCATCCGCGTGATTTTTCCTATGCGGTTCCTCAGAAGATTAAGGCGTTGGCTTTAAAAACAAGTTTAAACGCTAAATTAAATGAAAATAATTTTATGATTTTAGATGAATTTAAGGTTGAGGCACCCAAGACCAAACAAGCCGTGGGAGTATTTTCTAATTTGAAATTATTTTCCGCTAAAGAAAAAAAATCTCAGAAAGTTTTATTCCTGACGCATAAATTAGACGTTCAACTAAAGCGGGTTTTAAAGAATATTAGTTTTTTAACCGTCGACCTGGCTTCGGATTGCCACGCTTATGAGGTAATGAATAATCAAAAGCTGCTGATTACTAAAGCCGGCTTGGCTCTTTTGACAGAGAGGTTAAAGTCATGAGCCAGATTGCACTGATCATTAAAGCTCTGTTAACCACGGAAAAATCCAGTACCTATTTACCTGCGGGAAAATATCTTTTCCTGGTAAATAATGCGGCTAATAAAATTCAGATTAAGCGGGCTGTGGAGCAGGCTTATAAGGTCAAGGTAAAGAATGTCAATACTTTTATTTCCAGAGGTAAACTTAAAAGAGTAAGGCATCAGTTAGGCCGTACGGTGGATACCAAAAAGGCGGTAGTTACTTTAGCCACCGGCCAGAAAATAGAGGTAGCTTAAAGATGGGTCTTATTAAATTTAAACCTACAACCCCCAGCCGCAGACATATGAGCGGGCCGGATTTTAAGGAGCTTACTAAGCATAAGCCTGAGCGCTCATTGTTGCTGGCGCTTAAAAAAACCGGCGGAAGAAATGCGCGTGGCCGGATCACGACCAGGCATATCGGTGGTGGGCATAAGCGGATGTTGCGGATAGTTGATTTTAAACGCGACCTGCTTGATCAGCCGGCTAAGGTTCTGGCTATTGAATATGATCCCAACCGTTCCTCCAGGATTGCACTGGTAGAATATCCGGACAAAGAGAAACGTTATATTATTGCCCCTTTAGGCTTGAACGTCGAAGATACGATTGTCTCCAGCGACCAAAAAGAAATTGAAATCAAGCAGGGTAACTGTCTTTTATTACGCAATATTCCTTCCGGGACACTGATTCATAATATTGAATTATCTCCGGGTAAAGGCGGTCAAATTGTGCGTAGCGCCGGAACTAGCGCTCAGATTATGGCTAAAGAGGGGGATCTGGCGCATGTCAGGTTACCTTCCGGAGAAGTAAGATTAGTCAGTTTAGATTGTCATGCTACCATTGGCCAGATCGGTAATGTTGACCATGATGCGATTATTTTAGGCAAAGCCGGGAAAAGCCGTTGGTTGGGAATTAAGCCTTCCGTTAGAGGTGTAGTGATGAATCCTTTTGACCATCCTCACGGCGGAGGCGAAGGTAAAAGCGGCCAGGGTAACCCGCATCCGGTTACTCCTTGGGGGAAACCCACTAAAGGCTATCGCACCAGGAACCGCAAAAAGTATTCCAATAAATTCATTGTTAAAAGAAGGAAGCCATAACTATGCCACGCTCACTGAAAAAAGGCCCCTACGTAGAGGAAAGTTTATTAAAGAAGATTCGGAAACAGACTAAGGCCGGCTTGCGCCAGGCGATTAAAACCTGGAGCCGGCGTTCAACGATTATTCCGGATTTTGTCGGTTTGACTTTTGCGGTGCATGACGGCAAGAAGCATGTTCCTGTTTTTGTAACCGAAAATATGGTCGGCCATAAATTAGGGGAGTTTGCTCCTTCTCGGATTTTTAGGAAACATGGCGGTATTAAGGCTAAGAAGGGGCTGGAGAAAACCTAAAATGATTGCGCAAGCCCAAGGAAAATTTTTAAGGATATCACCGAGTAAGGTACGTTTAGTTTTAGATCTTATTCGCGGTAAGGACGCAGTAGTTGCTCAAAGTATCTTGCTGCATTTGAATAAAAGGCCTAAAGAGTACTTGATAAAAATATTAAAATCCGCAATTGCTAACGCCAAGGTCAAAGGTTTTGCGGCGGATAAACTGTATGTTTCCAAGGTTCTTTGTAACCCCGGACCGATGTGGAAAAGATTCAAGGCCGCGGCTTTCGGCAGGGCCGCATCTATAGTAAAACGTACTGTCCATATAAAAATTGAGTTAGATTTAAAATCAACACCCGGCGCTTAATATGCGCCTGGCCCCTAAAAGAATTGGGCCAGCGTCCTCCACGTGGAGGAAATTGCACCGGTGTTATCTAGGTAGGCAAGGAGAATAATTCATGGGTCATAAGGTAAGTCCTTTATTGTTAAGGATAGGTTTTATTCGGCAGTGGCATTCACGCTGGTTTGCTAAGCCTAAAGATTTTCCGCTGTTTATTCAGCAGGATTTTAAGATTAGGAAATTTATTAAAAGTAAATTTAAACAAGCGGCGATTTCCAAAATCGTTATTGAGAGATTGGCGGAAAGAATTAAAATTCGTATATTTTCTGCCCGCCCCGGGATCATTATCGGCCGGCACGGTTCAGATATTGAGCGGCTGCGCTCGGATTTAAACGGGTTAGTGAAAAATGAGCTCTCTATTGATATTCAGGAGATAAATAATCCTACTTGGGATGCGCAGCTGGTGGCCGAGAATATTGCTTTGCAGCAGGAAAAGAGGATTGCTTTTCGCCGGGCGGTAAAAAGAGCGATGGAACAATCTATCCAATCTGGGGTAAAGGGCATCCGGGTTAGTTGTTCTGGCCGTTTAAATGGAGCGGAAATGGGGCGCAAAGAAACTTATAAAATGGGCAAGGTTCCTTTGCAAACTTTGCGTGCAGATATTGACTATGGTTTTGCCGAAGCTCTGACCACCTATGGCTTAATCGGAGTTAAGGTTTGGATTTATAAGGGTGATATTCTGGGAAAACAATTTATTCAGGAAGAGACTAAACCTGCGCAGCAGCAATCCGGGTCCAGGGAAGCATCTCGGCCTTCCCGGCCACACTAAGAATTGCACCTGGCGCTTAGGCGCCTGGCCCAGATAGGTATTGGGCCAGCGTTCGCCACGTGGCGAAAATTGCGCCGGTGTTGTCTAGGTAGATAAGGAGTACAGTAATGGCTTTAATGCCCAAACGGGTTAAATATCGTAAATTGCAGAAAGGGCAGCGGCGCGGGATCGCTACTAGCGGCTCTACCGTGGCTTTTGGAGAATTTGGTTTAAAATGTCTGGAGAACGGCTGGATAAAAAATACGCAGATTGAAGCCGTGCGCGTTATTTTAGCGCGCCAGCTGCATAAAGGCGGAAAATTATGGATCAGAATTTTTCCGGATAAATCAATTACCAAAAAGCCGGCGGAAGTTCGTATGGGTAAGGGGAAAGGGGATCTGGATCATTGGGTTTGCGTAATTAAAAGGGGCCGGGTGCTTTTTGAATTAGGGGGGGTGCCTCAGGAATATGCTAAAGCCTGTTTTCGCCTGGCCGCCTATAAAATACCGCTGCGCACTAAATTTATAACTAGGGTACATAAATAATATGAAGCCACAAGAGCTAAGAAATCTATCTAAAGAGGAATTATCAGAGAAGGAAAAAGGCTTGTATGCTGAATTAGCTAAATTAAATACACAGCGTTATACAGGCAATGTAGAGAAGCCGCATAAGTTTGCACTGGTCAAGAAAGATATCGCGCGTATCAGGACAATCTTAAACGAAAAGAAAGATAAATAAGATGGGTAAGCAAAAAGAATTTACCGGAGTAGTGATCAGCGATAAAATGCAAAAAACCGTGGTGGTGAAAACCATGCATTTAACCCGGCATGCCAAATATTCTAAAACGGTTAAGCTCTATAATAAATTTAAGGCGCATGATGAGAAGGGGATGGCTAAGCTTGGGGATACAGTAAGCATCATGGAAACCCGCCCTTTGTCTAAAGATAAACGCTTTATTGTTAAAAAGGTACTTAAAAAAGCCGAAAACGCCCAGGTAATTTTACCCGAGGAGATTGTCTGAAATGTTGCAATTGCGCAGTATCTTTGATGTCGCGGATAATACCGGTGCCCGCAAAGCTTCACTAATTTGCGTTTTAAAGAAAATGGGTAGTTTTAACGCCGACATTGGAGATATTGTCAGGGTTAATATTAAGGAATCGATCCCCGGGGCAACGGTAAAAAAAGGGGAAATGGCGCGGGGAGTAATTGTGCGCACCAGGCATGATATTCGCAGAGCGGATGGTTCGATCTTGCGTTTTGACCGCAACGCGATAGTGATTATTGACGATAAAGATAACCCCAGAGGCACGCGTGTATTTGGGCCGGTGGCCCGCGAGTTAAGGGATAAGAATTTTAATAAAATAATTTCTTTAGCACCTGAGGTAATTTAATGCAAAAAATTAAGAAGAATGATATTGTTCAGATCACCAAAGGTAAGGATAAAGGCAAGCAGGGTAAGGTGATCAGTATTATTGAAGATGGGGCCCGCGCGATAGTCGAAGGCCTGAATTTATCCAAGAAACATAAGCGCCAAAGCCGCCAGGATCAAAAGGGCGGGATAATTTCAATTGAGATGCCGCTGTCGGTTTCTAATCTTATGATTTTCTGTAAACATTGTTCCAAGCCCAGCCGGGTTGGTTCAATGGTTTTAAAAGACGGTACGAAATCCAGATTTTGTAAGGCTTGCAAAGAGGCGCTTTAATATGATACCTAGACTGTTAGAAAAATATCGTAATGAGATTGTCCCTAAACTGATGGCGGATTTTAAGCTCAAGAACAAAATGGCCGTGCCGATGGTGGATAAGATCGTGGTGAATATGGGTATTGGCGAAGGAACTCAGGATATCAAGCTCTTGGAAAAGTCGGTGGAGGAGTTGGCAAATATCACCGGCCAGAAACCGCTAATCCGGCGGGCAAAAAAAGCGATTGCTAATTTTAAAGTAAGGCAAGGCCAAGCCGTGGGGGCCAAGGTTACCTTAAGAAGGGCGATGATGTATGAGTTTATGGATCGCCTGCTGAATATTTCCCTGCCGCGGATCCGTGATTTTCGCGGGGTTTCCCGGGATTCTTTTGACCAGGGCAATAATTATACGCTGGGTTTAAGTGAACAGATCATTTTCCCGGAGATTGAGTACGATAGAATTACCCGTACCCAAGGTATGGATATTACTTTTGTAATTAAAAACGCTAAGAATGCTGATCAGTCCAGGGCTTTGTTAAAATATTTCGGCATGCCTTTTAAGGAAAAGGAAGAAAAATAAAAAATGGCAAAGAATTCGCAAATTGCAAGATGGAAGAGGCCGGCGAAGTTTTCTACCCGCAAATATAACCGGTGTTCAATCTGCGGCAGAAGCGGGGGTTATTTAAGAAGATTTCAGCTTTGTCGTATTTGTTTCAGGGAGCTGGTTTGGCAGGGGCTTATCCCCGGCGTTAAAAAGGCCAGCTGGTGAAACACCCCCGCGCTGTTAGGAGTTACCCGGTGCTGATTGGAATTGCGCCGGTATGCGCTAGGTAGCGCAGTATGCCCTTGTGGGCTAGGAGAGTTAAATGTCTAGAACAGATTTAATTGCAGATGTTTTTACGATTATCCGTAATGCCGTCTTGATTAAAAAGGATACCGTAGATCTTCCGGCTTCCGGTAATATAAAATCAATTATGGCTATTCTTAAAAAGAATGAATATATTGATAATTTTAAGCTGATTGAAGATAAAAAGCAGGGAGTCGTGAGGGTTTATTTAAAATATGTTGCCGGTAAATCTGCAATTCGTAATATTAAGAGAATTTCTAAGCCCGGTTTAAGAGTTTATGTCAGAGGCAAAAAGGTACCTACAGTCTTACGCGGACGTGGGCTGGCGATTATTTCTACTTCTAAGGGAGTAATTACGGATAAGGAAGCCAGGGAAATGGGCGTGGGCGGAGAAGTTATTGGTTATATTTGGTAGAAGGCACCCGGCGTTGATTGAAGATACCCGGCGCTAATTGGAATTGCGCCGGTATGCGCTAGGTAGCGCAATTGCGCGGGTGTCCTCTAATTGAGGAATAATAAATGTCCAGGATTGGAAAGAAACCGGTAACCATACCTAAAGATGTGAAGATTCAAGTTAAGGATGGCATCGTCTGCGTGGAAGGCCCTAAAGGAAAGCTTACGCGCAAGCTAGCCGATCGGATCAGCGTAGAAATTAAGGATGGTATTCTTTTAGTAAAAAGGGTTGCGGATACTAAGATTGATAAATCTTTGCATGGTTTGTTCCGTGCGCTGATTGTAAATATGATTGTGGGAGTAACTCAGGGTTATCTTAGAGAATTAGAGATCCAAGGAGTAGGTTTTAAGGCGGCGGTAGCCGGGGATAAATTGAATATGTCTTTAGGGTATTCACATCCGGTAAATTATCTGATTCCCGCGGGAATCAAAATTGAAACACCCAAGCCTACTCAGCTAGTGATTAAGGGAATTGACAAAGAGTTGATCGGAGAAGTGGCTACGGAGATTCGCGCATTTTATCCTCCGGAGCCCTATAAAGGCAAAGGGATTCGTTTTGTAGGCGAGCATGTTAAGAAGAAGGTGGGAAAGGCACAGGCAACCGGTAAATAGATCCCCATGCGGGGATTATCCTTGCTCGTTTCACTCGCAAGGATTTCACTAGATTCAAAACCAGGGAGTTCAAATTCGCGCAGTAACTTACTCACACTACGGTGTTCGTAAGTTAAGCGCTCATTAAAAATGAGAAAAAAAGAAGAGTTAAGGCTAAAAAGGCATAAAAGAATCAAAACCAGGATGCAGGGCACCCAAGAGAAGCCGCGTTTGGTGGTGCACCGCTCTTTAAAGAATATTTCCGCGCAGGTATTAGATGATACCGTGGGCAAAGTTTTATTTTCTCTTTCAACTAAAGATAAGGCCATCAGGCAAAAGTTTAGCAGTGCGGGAAACCTTAAATCTGCGGTACTCTTTGGTGAATTATTCGCTCAGACCGCTAAAGAAAAAGGGGTAAGCAAAGTAATTTTTGACCGAGCAGGATATCTTTACCACGGCAGGGTTAAAGTCTTTGCCGAGGCATTAAGAAAAGGTGGAATGGAGTTTTAAATTATGCGTGAATTAAATATTGGACAGCAGTCAGATTTAATTGAAAAAGTTATCAGCATCAACCGCGTGACCAAGGTAACTAAAGGCGGAAAGAAATTGCATTTTAGCGCTTTGGTGGTGGTTGGCGATACTAAAGGCAGAGTCGGCTTTGCTTTGGATAAAGCCAACGAAGTTGCCGAAGCGATCCGCAAATCTTTAACGAAGGCCAAGAAGAGTTTGTTTAAGGTCCCTTTGGTGGGCTCGACAATCCCTCATGAAATAATCGGCAAATTCGGCGCAGCTTCAGTAATGCTTAAGCCGGCTTCCGAGGGTACGGGGGTTATTGCGGCCGGCCCGGTGCGCGCTATCTGCGAAGCTGCCGGGATTAAAGATATATTGACTAAATGTTTAAAATCCAATAATCCGATTAATGTTATTAAAGCTACGATGCAAGGTTTAATGAACCTTAAGCCCTAAAAATAAAATGAAAGAAAAAAAACCTATTGCCAAGATTACGGTTAAAAAACCAGTAGCTAAAAAAACCGCCAAACGGCCAGCGCCTAAAGAGGTTAAAGAGAAAGCCTTGCTTAAGGTGGTTTCTTTGTCTAATCTTAAACGCCCTTGGGGGTCGCATAAAAAGAGAAAATATTTAGGCCGGGGTTCCAGTTCCGGCCACGGCAAGACCTCTACCCGGGGAAGCAAAGGGCAGACCTCCCGGGCCGGCCGGCATTTTTATTTAGGTTTTGAAGGAGGGCAATCTCCGCTGATCCGTAAAATGCCCAAGCGCGGATTTGTAAGTAATTTTAAGAAAATTTATCAGATTGTCAACCTTGGCGATTTGAAAGCGATTAAAGAAACTACTATTACGCCGCTTCTTTTAAAAGCAAATGGCTTAATCCGTAACGAGTCTGCCCTAACTAAAATATTGGGTAAGGGCTCAATTAAGAATGCGGTGACGATCCAGGCACATGCATTTTCAAAACGGGCAGCCGCCGAAATTGTTAGTGCCGGTGGTAAAGCAGAAATCATAAATGTTTAATGCACTGGTCAATGCTTTTAAGATCCCAGATTTAAAAAGAAGATTAATTATTACCGGTGCCCTGATTGCGGTATACCGGGTGGGTTGTTATATCCCTACCCCTGGTATTGACGGTGCCGCTTTGGCGGATTTCTTTAACCGGATCGCTAAAACTCAAGGTGGCACGCTCTTTGGCATAATTAATATGTTTTCCGGTGGCGCTATGGAGCGTTTAACCATCTTTGCCCTAGGGATTATGCCCTACATCTCCAGCTCGATTATCATGCAGTTGCTGACGGCAGTTATTCCGGCTTTTGAGAAAATGGCCAAAGAGGGGAAAAGCGGATATGAGAAGATTAACCAGTTTACCCGTTACGGTACAGTTTTACTTTCGGTTGTCCAATCCTACTTTATTGCTCTTTGGCTGGAAAATCCGGCGCGTTTCGAGGGGCTGCAGATTGTTATGCATCCGGGGTGGGGATTTCGAATCTTAACCGTGCTTACACTGACCACCGGAACGATTTTTATTATGTGGTTGGGCGAGCAGATCCAGGAGCGGGGTATCGGCAACGGTATTTCGTTGGTGATTACTGCCGGGATTATTTCGCGAATTCCTACAGCGCTTAATCAGCTTTTTGTTTTAATTTCGCCTTTTGCTGCGGCTCGTCGGCAGATTCAGCCGATTACTTTGTTAATCATGGCGGTTTTATTAGGGGTGGTAGTTTTTTCGGTAATTCTGATTACCCAGGGTTTAAGAAAGATACCGGTGCAATATGCCCGGCGCATCGTGGGCCGTAAAATTTATGGCGGTCAAAGCACCTATATACCGCTCAAAGTCGATACCTCCGGAGTAATTGCCATTATTTTTGCCCAGTCAATTATTTTGTTTCCGGCAACTCTGGCTTCTTTTATACCTAATCCGGGTTTTCAGCGTTTTGCTCAGAGCTTAATCCGGGGGCAGATCCTTTATTCGGTAGTTTACGCTCTTTTGATAATTTTCTTTTGTTATTTTTATACGGCGATTGTTTTCAATCCGAATGATTTAGCCGAGAATATGAAAAAATACGGAGGCTTTATCCCCGGGATTCGGCCCGGAGCGCCTACGGCGGAATTTTTAGATTTTGTGATGACCAGGATTACCTTAGCCGGTGCAAGTTTTATTGCGGTGATTGCTATTTTTCCGGATTTTATTATGGCCTGGCTAAAGGTGCCGTATCTAGTGGCTTCATTTTTCGGAGGCACCGGGGTTTTGATTATTGTCGGCGTTATGCTGGATACCCTTAAGCAGATTGAATCGCATTTATTGACACATCATTATGAAGGTTTTATTAAGAGTGGCCAGATTAGGGGGAGAAGATAATGTATTTGGTGCTTTTAGGTCCTCCGGGGGCAGGTAAGGGTACTCAGGCCGCCAGGCTGGCCGAAAAATTGGCCCTGCCGCATATCTCAACCGGGGATATTTTGAGGCAGAATGTTAAGCTGGATACGGATTTGGGCAGACAGGCTAAAGGCATCATGGAAAAAGGGTTGTTGGTGCCGGATGATTTAGTGGCTAAAATGCTGGACGAGCGTTTTAATAATCCGGATATAAAAAAGGGTTTTATCTTAGATGGTTATCCCAGAACCTTATCCCAGGCGCATTCTCTGGATAAAATTTTAGCGGTTAAGGGATTAGCCGTAGATTTAGTAGTTTATTTGGACAGTAGTGATCAGGTAATTATCAAGCGGCTTACCGGAAGATTAGTCTGCTCTAAGTGCGGGGCGAATTTCCACGTCACGAACATGCCCCCTAAGGTTAAGGGCTTATGCGATAACTGCCAGGGATCTTTGTACCAGCGTTCTGATGATAATGAAATTACGGTGCGCAAGCGCCTGGAAGTTTATAAACAGCAAGTCGCTTCTTTGATAGAGTATTATAAAAAAGCTAAAAAACTACATAGCTTAAATGCGGATTTGGCAGCGGCTGTAGTTTTGCAGCAGATTATTGAGTTAAGCGCTAAAGTTTAGATGATCCCCCTGAAGTCGCCAAAAGATTTAACCATGCTTAAGCGCTCAGGAGCAATTTTAGCTTCGGTGATGCAAAAATTGCAAACCGCTTTGCGGCCGGGAATAACCACTCTGGATATTGATCTTTTGAGTGAAAAGTTAATCCGTAAAGAAAAAGCCCTGGCAGCTTTTAAGGGTTACAAAGGTTTTCCGGGTACCGCTTGCGTTTCCGTAAATGAAGAGATTGTTCACGGTATTCCGGGTCCCAGAGTAATTTTAGAAGGGGATATCGTCAGCCTGGATTTAGGGGTTAATTACGAGGGTTTTTTTTCGGATATGGCCGTGACTTTACCGGTGGGTAAAGTAGCCGCGGATAGATTAAAGTTAATTGCCGTAGCCAAGCAGTCTTTAGATCTCGGGATCCAGCAGGCGCAAGTCGGAAATTATTTAACTGATATTTCTCATAGCATTCAAAGTTTCGTAGAGTCTCAAGGATTTTCGGTAGTTCGGCAGTTTGTCGGGCATGGCATCGGAGCGGCTTTACATGAAGAGCCGGAAATTCCCAATTTTGGCTCGCCAGGTTTAGGGCCGCTTTTAGAAAGTGGAATGGTCTTAGCCATTGAGCCAATGATTAATCTTGGCGGTTGGCAGTGTCGAGTGATTGAAAATGGCTGGACAGCGGTGACCTCAGATGGCTGCCCTTCAGCGCATTTTGAACACACGGTAGCGGTCACCGATAAGGGGCCGGTAATATTAACTAAGTTAAATTAAGCGTTCATTTATGGCTAAAGAAGAATTAATTGAGACAGAAGGAAAAATTATTGAAGCTTTGCCTAACGCCATGTTTAAGGTTGAACTTGAAAATGGGCACGTGGTGTTGGCGCATGTTTCAGGTAAGATGCGCATGAATTTTATCAGGATAATTCCGGGCGATAAAGTTAAATTAGAACTTTCTCCTTATGATCTGGCCCGGGGGAGAATTACTTTTCGGGTGAGATAAAATGAAAGTCAAAGCTTCAATTCGTAAAATTTGCGATAAATGTAAAATAATAAAAAGAAGGGGAGTGGTGCGGGTTATTTGCGCTACTGCTAAACATAAACAGCGGCAAGGTTAGTTATTTCTTTAAGGAGCGAATATGCCAAGAATTATCGGTGTGGATATACCTAAAGAGAAAAGAATCGAGATCGCCCTGACTTATTTATACGGGATAGGCCGGGCGACTTCTAATGTTGTGCTTAAAGAGGCCGGGATTAATCCGGATAAACGGGCTAAAGATTTAAGCGAAGAAGAAGTTTCGCGGATTACCCAGATCCTGCAAAAAGGTTCTTTGCGGATTGAGGGTGATTTAAGACGGGATATATCTCAGAATATCAAGCGCCTGATGGATATTGGTTCCTGGAGAGGGATGCGGCATAAAAAGGGCCTGCCGGTGAGAGGGCAGCGTACGCGTACCAATGCGCGCACCAGAAAAGGAAAGAAGAGAACAAATCAAGCGCCAGTTGTTAAAAAAGCTGAGCCTTCAAAGGCTAAGGCTCCGGCTAAATAAGACACCCCGGTAATAAACTAGGCACCTGGCGCCTAGTGGATTTGCGCCAGTGTTCGCCTCGTGACGAAAATTGCACCGGTGTTGTCTAGGTAGACAAGACACCCGACGTTTAGCGGAATTACGTCGGTGTAATCTAGGTAGATAAGGAGATAAAATTAAATGGCAACAAAAGAAAAAGCAAAAAAGAAAAAAATCGCTCGCGGAGTAACCAGTGGCATTGCGCATATTCAGGCAAGTTTTAATAATACCATCATTACGATCACCGATAAGCAAGGTAACGTAATCGCCTGGAGCGCTCCGGGTACCGTAGGTTACAGTGGTTCTAAAAAATCTACTCCTTTTGCCGCTCAGGTAGCAGCTACCGACGCTGCGCGTAAGGCTAAAGAGGTGGGGGTTAAAGAGTTGGAGGTTTATGTTAAGGGCCCGGGTTTTGGCAGGGAGTCCGCCATCCGTGCGCTTCAGGCAGCGGGTTTAGTAGTCACTTTAATTAAGGATGTAACGCCTATCCCGCATAACGGTTGCCGTCCGAAGAAGAAAAGGAGAGTTTAATTTATGGGCCGCTATATTGGTGCAGTTTGCAGGTTATGCCGTAGACAGGGCGAGAAACTGTTTTTAAAAGGGACTAAATGCCAGACGGAAAAATGCGCAGCGGCTAAGAGAGCCTATCCGCCGGGCCAGCATGGACAGGGCCGCCGGCAGAAACTTTCTAACTACGGAGTGCAGCTTAAAGAGAAACAAAAGGTTAAAAGAATTTACGGTGTCCTGGAAAGACAATTCCGTAAATATTTCGAAGTTGCCTCTAAGACTAAAGGGGTTACCGGAAAGGTGCTTTTGCAATTGTTAGAGCGCCGGCTGGATAATGTGGTTTTTCGTATGGGGCTGGGTATCTCACGCTCACAGGCACGTCAGATTGTCAGGCATAATTTAATCGCGGTTAATTCCCGCCGGGTCAATATTCCTTCATATTTAGTGGATAAGGATGATCTGATTGAAATTAAGGCCAAGGATAAGGTTAAGATTAAGATTAAAGATAATCTGGAGCTGGCTAAAGACCGCACCGTCCCCAGTTGGCTGGAATTCAGCGCCGACCAGATGAAGGGGAAAGTCTTAAGGCTTCCGGAGAAAACCGATATTCAGCAACCGATACAAGAGCAGTTGATCGTCGAGTTATATTCTAAGTAAAGAAGAAATTAATTAAGCGGTTTGGTTAAATATAATCAGGGGGGTAATATGGGAATAAAATGGAGAGATTTTCAGTTTCCTAAAAAGCTTGAGTGCGATGAGTCTACCTATACCGATACTTACGGAAAATTCCAGGCGGCTCCTTTTGAAAGAGGCTATGGCGTAACTTTGGGCAATTCTTTAAGAAGAGTTCTGCTTTCTTCGATTGAGGGCAGCGCGGTTACGGCGATTAAGATTGCCGGAATTTCCCATGAGTTTTCGACTATTCCCGGTGTTTTAGAGGATGTCCCGGAAATTATTTTGAATATTAAAAGCATCGTTTTAAATTCCCACTCCAAGATTCCCAAAACAATTTATTTAAAAGCGGATAAGAAAGGCCTGGTCAAAGCTAAGGATATCCAGGCTGACGAGACAATTGAGATTATTAATCCCGAATTGCATATTGCCACGCTGACCAAAGATACCAAGTTGAATATTGAAATGGAGGTATCTCGCGGCCGCGGATATGTCGCCGGGGAGTTGAATAAAAGAGAAGATAAAACTACCGGTTTTATCGCGATCGATTCAATCTTTACTCCGATTAAAAAGATTAACTATTTTGTGGAGAATACCCGTGTCGGGCAGCGTACAGATTATGATAAATTGATTTTGGAGATTTGGACCAATGGCAGCATTAACCCTAAAGATGCCCTGCTTTACGGCTCCAATATTCTGCAAAGGCATTTAGATATCTTTGTCAGCTTTGGCCAGTTACCTGAGGATATCGCCGAAGAAGAGCCGGAGATGACTAAGGAAGATGCTGCTTTGTATGAGAAACTAAGGTTGCCGATTTCAGAGCTTGAGCTTTCCGTCCGCAGCTCTAATTGTTTAAGAGAGGCCGGGATTAAGACGATTGCCGACTTAGTTAAGAGGAGCGAAGATGAGATGCTTAACTTTAAAAACTTTGGCAAGAAGTCTCTTACCGAGATTCAAGAGCTCTTGGTAGGTATGGGAGTTACTTTAGGGATGCAGGTTGATCCTAAGAAGATAAAGAAGGGTTAAAATAAAATGAGACACGCAAAGAAAAGGCTGCAATTAAGTCGTTTTACTAGTTGGCATGATGCCACGATTAGAAGTTTGGCTAGAAACATGGTTATCTGCCAGAGTATTAAAACTACTTTGACCAGAGCTAAAGCCAGCAAGCAATTGATTGAAAAACTTGTAACTTTGGGTAAAAAAAATACGCTTTTTGCCCGCCGGCAGGCGCAAAAAGTTTTAGGTGAGCATAAGTTAGTCAACCTGCTTTTTAATGAAATCGCACCGCGTTTTGCCATGCGCAATAGTGGTTTTACCAGGATCATTGGTTTAGGTAAACGCCGCGGAGATAATGCCGAAATGGTCATTTTTGAGTTTACGGAGCTTAAGAAAAAAGAAGCCAAGAAGGCAAAACTGGCTAAAGAAGCTAAGCCGCAAACGGTTTCTGAAGATGTTAAGATTGATCAGAAGCAAGCTCTACCGGCACCCAAAAATGAAACCAAGGTAGTGCTTAAAGATAATCCGGTTGATCAAAAAAAGCCGCAGAAGAAGTTTATGGGCGGCTTAAGGACTATATTTAAAAAGAAAAGCGATTCTTTATAAATAATTAAGAACCATAGCTGGCTTTTATGAAGATAGATACGAGGCTTGCTGAGCGTCTGAAAAAAATAAATCCGTCCTCAACATTAGCAATCACCTCTAAAGCTAAGAAGCTTAAGAGCGCAGGAAGGGATATTGTTAATTTTGCCGCCGGGGAGCCGGATTTTGATACGCCTGATTTTATTAAAGAGGCGGCCATCCAGGCGATTGGATCAGGATTTACTAAGTATACTCCCACCACCGGCACCGCGGAATTAAAAAATCTTATTTGTCAGAAATTCAAAAAAGATAATTCTTTAGAATACTCATCGGAACAGATTATTGTTTCTAACGGAGCCAAGCATAGTATTTATAATGTGCTGATGGTGCTCTTGAATCGTGCGGATGAGGTGCTTATCCCCTTGCCTTACTGGGTAAGCTATCCGGAGATGGTAAATCTTTGCGAAGCCACCCCGCGTTTTATCAAAACTACTGCCGCCAATAATTTTAAGATTTCGGTTAAAGATCTCGCCAAACATATCAGTCCTAAAACTAAAGTTTTGATCATTAACAGCCCCTCCAACCCTGCCGGCTCAGTTTACAATCGGGAGGAACTGCTGGGGATTGCTAAAATCTGCGTAGAGAAAAATATTTTCGTAATTAGTGATGAGATCTATGAAAAAATAATTTTTGACGGCTTAAAACATGAATCGATCGCCAGTTTTAATAAAGATATTTATGATTTAACGATTACGGTTAACGGTTTATCCAAGAGCCATGCGATGACCGGCTGGCGGATTGGTTATCTGGGCGCTCCTAGCGATGTGGCGAGCGCCATTTCGAATCTGCAGGATCATTCTACCTCCAATCCCAATTCTATCGCTCAGAAAGCAGCCGAGGCGGCATTAAGTGCCCCGGATGATTTCTCAAAAAAATTATGTCAGGAGTTTGCCCGGCGCAGAGATTATTTAGCGTCTAGAATTAAAGAGATAAAGAGTTTGGATTTTTATTTGCCGCAGGGGGCATTCTATATGTTTTGTAATATTTCTAAAACCGGCTTGGATTCGATGACTTTTGCCAAGCGCCTGCTGGAGGAAGAGTATGTGAGCCTTATTCCCGGAAGCGCCTTTGGGCTGGAGGATTATGTCCGGATAAGTTTTGCCACTAGTTTAAATGAGTTACAAAAGGGTATGGATAGAATTCAGAAGTGGATAGTAAAATTATGAGCGCTCAGACGATAGCGGAAAAAATATTAAGCCTGCATGCGGGCAAAAAATTAGCTGCCGGTGATTTTGCGGTTTGTAAGGTAGATTTTGCTTTTGGCCAGGATGGTACCTCATCAATAATTATTGATCGGATTAAAGAGTTAGGAGTAACCAAATTAAAGATCCCATTCTGCATGGTTATTGACCATAGCGCGCCCAGTCCTAGCGAAGGGGTATCTAGAGTGCATAAGAAGATGCGCGATTTTGCAAAAAGTTTTAAAACCGAGATTTTCGATATTGGCTGCGGAGTATGCCATCAGGTTATCCCTGAATCCGGTAAAGTTCTGCCGGGAGATTTGGTTCTGGGCGCGGATTCCCATACTTGTACTTACGGGGCAATCGGCGCATTTTCTACCGGCGTGGGTTCTACGGATTTAGCCATTGCTTTGGCCACCGGAAAAAATTGGTTTAAAGTTCCTTCGACCATAAAAATTGTGGTTAAAGGTAAGCTGCCCAGCGGAGTTTTTGCCAAGGATATCATTCTGTATATAATCGGTAAACTTAAAAGCGACGGGGCAACCTACAAAGCGCTGGAGTTCTACGGGCCGGTAATTGCTAGTTTGGGAATGGATGGGCGTTTCACCATTGCTAATATGTTGGTGGAGTTAGGCGCCAAAGCCGGTTTTATGCCGGTGGATAAAAAGACGATTGATTGGTTAAAGCTTAAAGGGATTAAGAGTAAGAGGATTAAAAATATATCTGCGGATAAAGGGGCGGTTTATGAGAAGGTTTATGAATTTGATATCTCTAAACTTAAACCGATGATTTCTATGCCGCACAGTGTAGATAATGTTGCCCAAGCTGCATCTTTAAATAAGGTTAAAATTAGCGAAGCTTTTCTGGGTACCTGCACTAATGGCCGGATCGATGATTTTAAAGTAGCGGCCAAGATTTTAAATAAACGTAAAGTTAATCCGCAAGTGAAATTGATTATCGCCCCCAGCTCACGGGAAGTTTATCTGGAAGCTTTGTCCCTGGGCTTGGTGGAGATATTTATTAAAGCGGGCGCAGTTATTGTGGGGCCCGGCTGCGGGCCTTGCGTCGGAACGCATAATGGTATTCCTAGTGATAATGAGGCGGTGATTTCTACTGCTAATCGTAATTTTAAAGGTAGAATGGGTAATCCGGCGGCGTTTATTTATTTAGCTTCTCCGGCAACGGTAGCCGCTTCGGCAATTAAAGGTTATATCAGCGATCCAAGAGGTTATTTTTAAACAACGTCTTGCGTTAAGAGGTACTCGACATTAAGGAAAGGCACCCCGCGCTTATTGGCACCCAACGCCTAAAGGAATTGCGTTGGTGTGCGCTAGGTAGCGCATGTTGAGCCGGTGTTGTCTAGGTAGACAAGGAGGAACATATGGAAATTCGTGATTTGCTTCTGATGTGTATTGAAAAGAACGCTTCGGATTTACATGTCACAGAGAATGAACCGCCGATTTTAAGGATTGATGGCAGGTTGCAGCGTACTAATCTGGAGAAATTTAATAAACAGGATTTAAAGAGGATGCTCTATAGCGTTCTTGCTAATGCTCAGAAAGAAATTTTCGAACGGGAATTGGAGCTAGATTTCTCGCTGGCTCTGCCCGACTTAGACCGTTTTCGGGTAAATATTCATTTACAAAAAGGTGTGGTGGAGGGGGCTTTTCGTCGAATTCCTATCGAAATACCTACGGTTGAAAAGTTAGGTTTACCGCAGATTATATCGGATTTAGCGCGTAAGCCAAACGGTTTAGTTTTGGTCACCGGCCCTACCGGCATGGGCAAGACCACTACCTTAGCGGCGATGATCGACCTGATCAACAGCGAAAGGGAGTGTTTGATTACTTGCATTGAAGATCCGATTGAGTTCGTCTATGTTAATAAAAAAAGTATTATTAAACAACGCGAAGTTTATGCGGATACACATTCTTTTGCTCAGGCTTTGCGCCACGCTTTGCGTCAGGATCCCAATGTCATTGTGGTGGGAGAGATGCGTGATTTGGAGACGATCTCTACAGCCTTGACTGCTGCGGAAACCGGACATTTGGTTTTAGCTACTTTACATACTCCGGACGCTCCGCAAACAGTTTCTAGAATTATTGACGTTTTTCCTCCGCACCAACAGCAACAAGTTAAATTGCAACTTTCTGATTGTTTGCAGGGGGTAGTTTCACAGCTTTTGCTTCCGCATGCCTCAGGAAAGGGCAGGGTGTTGGCTACGGAAATTATGGTGGCTACCTCCAGTATCCGTAATCTTGTCCGTGAGGCGCAGATCGAGCAGATTCCCACCGCCATGCAGACAGGCTTACAATATGGGATGAATACCATGGATAGTTGTCTCAAAAGCCTGATGCAAAAAGGATTAATTACTTTGGATGTAGCCATGACTAAAATAAAGAATAAGGAAGAGTTTAAGCAGCTATGAGTATTACGGGAAAAAGCGTAAAACTTGGGGATAATATCAATACGGATTTTATTATTTCCGGCAGGTATAAGTTTGCCATTACCGACATGAAGGAGTTGTCAAAACATATCATGGAGGATATCGATCCTAATTTTGCGCAAAAGATTGTGCCGGGTGAGTCGATTATTGTCGCCGGTAATAATTTTGGTATGGGCTCCAGCCGGGAGCAGGCCCCTTTAGTCATTAAAGAAGCCGGGATTGTGGCGGTTTTATCGGGGCAATTTGCGCGGATATTCTTCCGCAATGGTTTTAATATCGGCTTACCGTTGATTGAGACGGATACCAGTAAAATTGACGAAGGGGATCAGTTGCAAATTGATTTAGATCAGGGGTTGGTTAAGAATCTAACTAAAGGAATTAATTTAAAAATTAAACCTTTGCCTAAATTCATTCAGGATCTTTTAGCCGAAGGCGGAATAGTTAGTTATTATAAAAAATACGGAGAATTAAAAATTTAAATGCAACATAAAATAACCCTGATTCCTGGCGATGGTATTGGTTATGAGGTTTCTTTGGCGGCGGCTAAATGCATTGAGGCTTGCGGCGTTAGCATCCATTGGGAGAATGTGCTAGCGGGCCAGGATGCTTTGGAGAAAACCGGCCAGCTTCTGCCGCAAAGTGCGCTAGATTCAATCAAAAAAAATAAAGTTGCCCTTAAGGGGCCGATTACTACTCCGATTGGTACCGGATTTCGTTCGGTAAACGTTGCGTTGCGGCAAGCTCTGGATCTTTTTGCCTGTGTGCGTCCGGCAAAGACTTATCCCGGGGTAAAGAGCCGCTTTAAAGATATTGATTTAGTTATTATTCGGGAGAATAGCGAAGATCTATATATGGGAATTGAGTTTGAGGAAGGCAAGCCTGAAACTCAAAGCCTGATTATCCAGATACAAAAGTGTACAAATAAGTCTATCCGCCAGGATTCCGGAATCAGCATTAAGCCGATATCTAAATTTGCTTCAGAAAGGATAGTGCGGTTTGCTTTTATGTATGCTTTGGAGAATAAGCGCAAGAAAGTGACCTGTGTGCACAAGGCCAATATTATGAAATTTACTGATGGTTTATTTTTGCAAGCTGCCCGCCAGGTAGCCGAGGAGTTTGCCGGAAAGATAATCTTTGATGAAACGATTGTCGATAATATGGCGATGCAGCTGGTGCAAAAACCGCACAATTACGATGTTTTGGTGTTGCCTAATCTTTATGGAGATATAATTTCGGATCTTTGCGCAGGGTTGGTGGGTGGTTTAGGGGTGGCTCCCGGGGCCAATATTGGCAGCCAAATGGCTGTTTTTGAAGCGGTGCACGGCTCTGCTCCTAAGTATAAGGGGAAGAATAAGGCTAACCCCACGGCGATGATTTTATCCGGCGTTTTAATGTTGCGTTATCTTAAGGAAAATAAGGCCGCCGACAATTTAGAGCAAGCAGTCAGTCAGGTTATCGCCGAAGGTAAATTTGTAACCTACGATTTAAAACCTGATCCGCTTGATCCATCAGCTGTGGGTACGGCGCAGATGGCGGATGCGATTATCAGTAAATTAAAAATAAACCTAGGAAGATGAAGATTACCGTGATTGGTGCAGGGAACGTGGGAAGTTTAGCTGCCATGCGCATTGCCGCCGATGGCTTAGGGGATGTTTTGTTGATTGATGTCGTCAAAGGCCTGGCTTTGGGCAAAGCCCTGGATTTAGAGGATGCCCGGCCGTTTTTAAAAAATAATTATAGTATTCAAGGCAGCGACGATATCGCTGAACTTAAAGATTCAGAGATTGTGGTGGTGACCGCTGGGCTAGCGCGTAAGCCCGGAATGACCCGCGAGGAATTATTAATTAAAAATGCCCAGATTTTAAAAGAGGTAACTGTAAAGATAAAAGAATTATCTCCCGAGGCGCTTGTGATCATCGTAACTAATCCTTTGGATATTATGACTTATTATGCCCTGAAGA
The DNA here is from genome assembly GCA_043802105.1 of Candidatus Omnitrophota bacterium. Lineage (GTDB taxonomy): Bacteria > Omnitrophota > Gorgyraeia > Gygaellales > Profunditerraquicolaceae > UBA6249. The sequence goes on along the minus strand of JAZDLL010000070.1, from coordinate 244 downwards.
TTACGGGTTTTAAGCCCGGTAAACTCTTTGGTATGGGGATTAGTTTAGATACCGCCAGGTTTGTTAATTTAATTTCGCAAGAATTGCATCTGCCGTTCACAGATATTGAGGCGCTGGTGGTGGGCGCTCATGGCGAAGGCATGCTTCCCTTGTCCAGGTTGGTAAAAGTTAAAGGAGTAAGCTTGGATGAGTTTATTAGCGACGATAAAATTGAGTCCTTAATCAGCCGTACTATCAATCGGGG
>JAZDLL010000055.1:0-4159 GCA_043802105.1 Candidatus Omnitrophota bacterium | reverse complement strand
CAAAGCGGTTTATCGGTTACCTCCTGAATTACTTCCACCAGCCAGGGCATATCGATTAAGGGATTTTGGGAAGCTGGCCCACAACATACATCCAGAGCATCTGCCCCGGAGTTAATCTGCTCTAAAGCGCATTTTTGTACGACTACTTTATCATGCTTTTTAAGCGCCAAAGCGATATTAGAAAACATCCCGTTAATTAACTCACCGATAATAAACATCCCTACCTCTTAAATAATTCCTCAATATAATTATTTACTTTTTGCGCGGCTTTCGGGTGGCGCATGACCAAAATATCCGCCCCGGATTGAATAAGGCTGGTGGCGGTCAGCGCCTCCCAGATAATTCCCTGCTGGGGGCTAGCTTTGGCTTCTTTGGTCCTCCAGGCCTCCTGGCCGACCAAGCAAATAAACGGCGAAGCTAAAGTTTTATCTCCGGATAAAGCCGCTAGCCTAGCCCTTTCCATAATGGAATATGCGTATTCCAGGCCGTAACCTAAGGCGCCAATCGTCGGATCAATTACAATCCGCTCTAAACTTAACCCCATGTCGGAAATTAAAATATTCAGCTGTTTGGCAATATTAATATCGATGGGGCTCTCAGCAATAATACTATGGCCGTCGGCTAATGCGCTGGCCACTAAAGTTTTATAATTATCTTGTACGGCACAACCAATTAAGCAACGCTGGCCCTTGGCTGCTTCTGAACAAGCCGGCATAATCAGGTTATCTTTAGCGTCATCTCCGCTACCCATGATGATTAAAGGCACTTTCACTTTAGCTAACAATGTAGCAATAAACTTGGCAGCCTCCTGCGGGCTCTTATTGCCAAAATCAGGATGCGTTCCCTGCATTTTTAGGCAGAGCAGCTGCGCCTTATATTCATTAACGCAAATCTGTGCCCAAGCCAGGGGGTCATTGATAGCCGCCCCATATGTAGCGGTCAACTCTTCGTCAAAATCCACAGGAGCAATGTCCCAAATTTCAAAGGCGATCTTAGGCGGATTAGGAATAACGCCTTCCTTAAATAATAATGGCATTGCTGTTTGCCCGCCGATGGTTACTATCTCGCTGCGGGAACCCCCGGCTTCTTTTTTAGCTCCGATAATTACCGTCGAAATTACTCCCGGCCACTTCTCAAGCACTAATGGTGTTTCCATATTTTATCTCCTAATAAATTAAGCGCCGCTAAAATCGGTGCATCCGGTTTTAAATCAAAAACAGATTTGCCCAATAAGCTTAATTGCTCAATTTGCCCGTCCTGCGGCAAGTTGCCCAAGTGCTCCAAACCGGTGGCTTTAATTTTATCATTCTGGATATCTTGATGAAAGCGGTTAATCAAAAGAAAACTTTTCTTAACTTCAAATTTTAAACTACCAGCCAATTCTATAATTCTTTTGGCGGATTTTAGGCCTACGCTTGAGGCGTCCGAGACTACGATCAAGAGATCCGCCAAACGGCTGGTGCGCCGAGATAAGTGCTCTAAACCGGCTTCATTGTCCACCACTATATAATCATAATCCTTGATCAATTTAGCCATCAAACCGCGTAAAACATTATTCACATAACAATAGCAGCCCGGGCCTTCGGGCTTGCCCATACTTAATAAATCAAATCCGTCCTCTTCCTGAATGGCCTCTTGCACCTGAAGCTGAATAAAGCGCTCTTTGGCCATCCCGGCAGGAATTTTATGCGGATCCCCGGATAAATTATCAAGAATCGCTCCCACATTATCGCCTTGTGGGGCCCCCAAAACCTCGCCTAAATTACTATTAGGGTCGGCATCGATAGCTAAAATTGAACCCATTCTTTTTTCTTTCAAAGCCCGGACAATTAAAGCCGCAATGGTAGTTTTTCCCGTGCCACCTTTTCCGGCTAACGCAATAATGTACCCCATCTAGAATCTCACCGTGGGAAATTTAGCCAGATCGGTATGCGGAAAAAACAACGCCTGGCCATATTCTTCCATATATCCGGGGTCAACCGATAATTCAAAATAAGTAATCTTGGAAGCCAGATCATCAGCCATCGCCATCGCCTGGCTGGATAAAAGTATCTCTCGAGAGCCGGCCAAAGAACTATTGCCGATAAAAATAAATTTAGATCGCTCTAAATCCGGCAATAATCCAATGCGAATGGCTTTCTCAATATCTAAATATGTACCAAACCCTCCGGCGATAAAAAACTTAGAGATAGTGGAAAATTCCATTCCTAAATGCTTGATTAAAATAGCGCAAGCTGAATAGATCGCCCCCTTAGAACGCTTAAGATTTTCAATATCTGCCTCGGTAATCACAATATCCGCCGCAGCTTGGATCTCTTCTTTAAAACAAACCACAAATTCTTGGCCATTATCGGTTGAGCGAATCTGTTTGCCGGTAGCTTTAATCTTTCCGCCCTTATCAATTATTCCGGCCTCTAACATTTCACTGAGTAAATCGATATACCCGGACCCGCAGATCCCCCGGGGCAATTTATCCTGAATCGTCGAATATTTAACGCTGAAGTCATTTTTATTGATCTTTACTTTCTGAATTGCCCCGCTACTTGCGCGCATTCCGCTGGTTACCCCGCTGCCTTCGAAAGCCGGGCCAGCGCTGGCAGCACAAGCCACCAGAAAATCCCGATTGCCTAAAACCACCTCTCCGTTGGTCCCGATATCAATTAAAATGCATGGCTCTTTTTTTTGATATATTCCGCTAGACAAAACTCCGGCAGTAGTATCCCCGCCCACATAACTGGAAACCCCAGGCACGCAGCTGAGTAACCCCCGGGGATTAATGTTAATCCCTGCTTCTGCGGCGCGCAAAACCGGAATAAAATTTGCCGTAGGCACATAGGGCTGACGGCGAATATGTGCCGGATCCATACTTAAAAGCAGATGAATCATCGTCGTGTTGCCCGAACAAACCAGACAGTTAACATTATTAAGATCTACTTTATGTTGATGAACTAAATCCTTAATAATTTGATTCATGGTATCCGAAACAGCCAGATGTAATTTTTCTAAACCATCAGTTTTAGCCGCATAGACGATGCGCGTAATTATATCACTGCCAAAAACCGCCTGCTGATTATAAGTAGCTTTAGTGCCCAGAATCTTTTTCGAATTTAGATCGATCAGCTGTCCGGAAATAGTCGTCGTGCCGATATCGAAACAAAGCCCGAAATTCTTACCCGTGGTGTCCCCCGGCTCAATCAGGACGATCTCCACCGTATCATTGCGCCTGCCCAAAGTAACGGTAACTTTCCAATCATAGTCGCGTAATAATTCGCCTAGCTGGCGAATGTTGAATAACCCGGTAGCCACCGTGGGGAATTCACCTAAACTGCGCAAAGCCCGGTACAATCTCTCTAAATCGCTAATACTGTCATTAAGCGTCGGCTGGGAAAGCTCTAAATATATTTTGGTAGCAAATGGCGAGTGCTTAAAAACTTTGTCCTCGAATTTTGCCTTCACCGACTGGATATCTTCAGCTTTAGAATAAAGGCCGTTGAGCCGTTCCTCCAGCTCTTCCGGAGTAAGCTTATCAAAATTAATCCGCGAGCTGTCCGGGATCAAGACCTCTAAATCACTTTGAATAGTTGTCAGGCAGGCCAGATAGACATTATTTTTTCTCTCTTGCGCACTGATTATTCCGTTGAGCTGGCTATGAACTTGCCCCTGATTAACCACTACCTTGCAGCGGCCGCAGATTCCGTCTCCGGAGCAGTTGGAGTTAATATAGACCCCTGCCGATAGGGCGGCGGCCAGGATCGTTTTATCTTTTTCAACCGCAATCGATAGATTATCTGGCAAGAAGGTAACTTTGAATTTTTGCATAGCTAAAATTTTACTTTAATTAAGATTTTTTAGAAACGCGGGGATTCCGGCTGCTTCTTTAGGGCCGACAATTATTTTAAACCCGGACTGATCTTCCAGATCCCCGCTAATCATAGCCACATAGCCGGGAATAATTAAATTCTTATGCCCAATTACCTCTTGCACTTTGCAATCATCTAATGATTTGGTAATTGCTTCAGCGTTAAATTTTTCAGCCGCCCAGGCAGTAAGCACAGACATACCCTGGGTATCTACGCTTAAAATATACGCCGGTATTTTACTCGCCTCCACTTCTCCCAAAACAGTATAGTAACTTAAAGAAAAATTAGTGGTTACCAAA
>JAZDLL010000028.1:0-19085 GCA_043802105.1 Candidatus Omnitrophota bacterium | reverse complement strand
ACCCTGGATAATTTACTTGCCGCTTATGTCTGGGGGCCCAACAACCTGGCAAAAAACGGAATAGATAACGCACCCCGCGTAGTAAAAAATTACGTCTCAAAGGTTAAAAGGCTTGCCCAAGCCAGCGATTAAGCCGGGCTGATTACTGTTTACTCCCTGCCATAGCTATAAATCCACCCATTAAATTACTTGAATTTTTAAATTAAAGTAGGAGAATATCTATAGATGAAAAAAATATACCTACAAATTAAGTTTGCAAAAAATAAGCAGGTTAAAGCTTATATTTTAGATCTTAGCCGGTCGGGTATGGGGATGGCTGCGGTGAGCCGGCTAGGCCGGGGTTTAAATATCGAGATTGCCCCTAAAATCAAACTTTTACCCAGGCTACAGGCCAAAGTTATTTACGCGTTTAAATTACCAAGGAAAGAATATAATTACCGGGCAGGGGTGAAATTTATTAATTTAAATCAAAAACAACTTTGTTGTTTAGATAAATTTATCGATAAGGTAGCCAGGAGAGGCAAAGATGGGAATCGAAAACACCCTTAGAATTCCGGTAAATTTAGAAGTTATCTGGAAAATCGATAAAAAATTAGGGCAGCCTAGTGAATTGAGAATAAAAAATCCCTGCCGGGAGATGGCTTTTGATATATCTTCAGGAGGCATGGGTATAATTTCGAAACATTTCCTGCCGATCGGTTCAAGGATAGAGATTGCTTTTTCCGGCAGAATTCTAGGATTAAAAAAACATTTTCGGCTTAAAGGTGAGGTGCGTTACTGCAGCCCGCTTAAGCAAACAAATTTTAGGTGCGGAATTAAATTTATTAACCCTCCACAGTTATATTCTGCAAAATTCAATGAGTTCAAATTAGCTTCCGAGAAAAGGCATGATCCCCGCGTACACCTTGCCGATTAATACTGCAATTATTTACTCAATAATCTTTTAGTTATTTTTTCAATAATGATCGAGGTGAGGATGAAAACTCCTGCCTCGGTGAACAGCGTGGCTAATGCTGCACCTACGTAAGAAAATTGATTGATGAGTATAAAAATAAGAGGTAAACCGGCCAGCGCGGCGGTAATGTGGATCTTAGCATAGAGATCCTGTTTGCCGCAAACCAACAGAAACTGCACTTTAAAATTATTCGCTCCTACGAAAAATACCGCTCCTAACAGAAGTCGTAAAGCAAGCACCACTTCTTTATAAGCCACTCCGCAGGCCAGGTTGATAACCCAAGGGGCAATAAAATAGGCAATCGGCAAGCTGATGACAAAGCCCAAGGTGATGCCATCCTGGATGCGGTACATGATGGCAACCGCGCGTTGCTTATTCTTGGCAAAAACATTGCTGATCCGGGGATAGACTGCCCGGGTGAATGAATCCATGGGGAAGGTTTGAATAATATTGGCGATCCTTTCGGCCAATGAATAATAACCGGTAAGCACATTGTTGGTGAGTAGCCCCACGGCAAAAACCCGGCTGGTGGTATAGATATTAATCGCTAAAATTGAAATAAAGATATTCCAGCCTGTTTTAAGTTCTCTTTTTATGTCTACATATTTTTGTAAAATAAATTCCAGTTGAAATTTTTTAAAAGCAATATAAAGGCCAAGTATTCCGCCCACGATAGATAAAAGTGAGCCTAATAGCGGCACGCGCAGGTAATCCTCGGGGCCATTGACAAAAATAAAGATACAGATGGCGTAAACTATTCCGCCAACCACATTAACTACCGCGATATAGCTCATTTTTTCTTTACCTTGAAAAAACCAGACAGGAAATAATGTGCTGCCTACCACGGTTCCAAAAGATAACAGATAAATTAGCCAATCATTCTTGAATTTGGGCACTAGAAATAGAATAGCGCATAAGGCCAGCAAGCTGATGGAGGCAAAAATAAGCTTAACCGTCATTACCGAAGAAAACAGCGCGCTAATCTTTTTTTTATGCTCTCCGATTAGCGCGATGGTGCGGGTAGCCGATAAACTGAAACCGTAATCCGTTAAAATCATAAAATATTGCACTAAGGATTGCGCAAAAGCGATTAAACCGAATTTCTCGATGCCGATTACCCGGATCAGATAGGGGAGCACAACTAAAGGTAAGATATAGCTAATCCCTTGGAGAGTAGTGAGAGAAATAAAGTTTCCTAAAACAATCTTTCTTTCCCGGTGGGTAACGATTTTAGCGGCCATGGGCATTAATTTACACTTTTAGCTTGATAAAGTCAACTTTTTCTTCCTATAAATTTGGATGTATTTATGTTAAGATAATTGCAGAATGGATACATTTAAAGAAACAATTAAAAGTTACGCTTTAATTCAAAAGGCGGATAAGATTTTAGTTGGCGTTTCCGGGGGGCCGGATTCACTAGCTTTGCTTTTGAAACTTTTTAGCCTTAAATCTAAGCTTGGCTTAACCTTGCACATCGCGCATTTGGATCACGGTTTACGTAAAGATTCCGGATGCGATGCGCTTTTTGTAAAAGGGTGGGGCCAGAAATTAAATCTTCCCGTAACCATCAAGCAGCTGCCTAAGCAACCGATTAAAATAAAAGGCTCTTTAGAAGAATATTTCCGGAAAGAAAGATTGAAATTTTTTATTCAAACCGCCAAAATCATTAAAGCCGATAAGATTGCTTTGGGGCACAACCTTGACGACCAGGCTGAGACGGTGTTGATGCGCTTGTTACGGGGAACCGGTTTATCCGGTTTGTCCGGAATATCCGCTAAAAGGCAGATGGGGGGCGTAGTGTTTATTCGCCCATTTTTGGAAACAACGCGCCGTCAAATCGACAAATTCTTAAAAACTCAAGATGTCCGGCCGCGCATGGACTCCACCAACCAAGAGGATATTTTTTTGCGCAATAAGATTCGCCATCAGCTTATTCCCTTACTCAGGAGCAAATATAATATTAACATTCTAAAAGTTTTGGCTAATTTAGCACAAAGCGTGGCTTATGATTATGAATATCTAGATAGGGTTGCTAAGCGCACCTTAAAAGGCAACCCTCTGCGCCTGGAGCTTAAAAAAATTACCAAGTTGCATCCGGCAATTCTGCGCCTTAAACTGCGCCAGGGCATATCCTGTCTTCAGGGAGATACGCGCAGAATAACTTTTAGGCATATTCAGGAGCTTGAGGATTTAATTTTTGTTCGTCCGTTTGGTTCAATTGTTGATTTACCCAAAGGCATTTACGTACAAAAAACCCGTAAGATCCTTCGTTTTTCTAAGCGCTAAATCTATAAAATACTTGATTTTACGTATTTTTCAGGATATAATAAAAATTCTAAACTCACTTTTCATAGGAAAAAATATTTCACTTTTCCTCTTACGCTCTGAAAATCGTATAAACGATTTTCTTTAACCCGGAGAAATTAAATGGCCGCTCAAAAAAAACCCAAACTCAATAAAACCAACATCATCAAACGCTTTCCTTTTGGCTGGTTGTTGGTTTTTTTTCTGCTGATTATGCTGATGAACTCTTTTAATAATATTCCCGTAACTGGTATTCCTAAAGAGATCAGCTACAGTGATTTCTATCAAGCTCTAAAAAATAACCCCGGAAACATCAAGAAAGTTACTAAAACCGAGACCATCCTGCAGGGGGAATTTTTAGATAATTCCAAATTTTTTGTGAATTTTCCGGATAATGACCCTGAGATGCTTAGCTTGATGCGGCAGAATTTAAAGAATTTTGAAATTAAGCCGGCCCGGACATTTTGGATCAGCCTGCTTTTTAATTTAGGCCCGATATTATTGCTGATTTTTTTCTGGTGGATGATGGCTGCCCGCGGAGAACAGTTAGGCAGTAGAATTATGTCTTTCGGAAAGGTTAAGTCTAAAATTCAAAGCAATAATGAAAAGGCTACTTTTGACGATGTGGCGGGCGTAGATGAAGCTAAGGAAGAGCTCAAGGAAGTAATTGAATTTCTTAAAGACCCTAAAAAATTTCAAAAATTAGGGGGCAAGATTCCTAAGGGGGTGCTGTTAGTCGGCCCGCCGGGATGCGGCAAAACATTAATTGCCCGGGCAGTCGCCGGGGAAGCCAACGTGCCTTTCTTTAGCATATCCGGGTCTAATTTTGTCGAGATGTTTGTCGGCGTAGGGGCAAGCCGGGTAAGAGATTTATTTGACCAGGGGCGTAAAGCCGGGGTAGTTTCAGGAAAAGGAGCAATAATTTTTATTGATGAAATTGATGCGGTAGGCCGGTTGCGTTTTTCCGGCATTGGCGGAGGAAACGATGAGCGTGAACAAACCCTTAATCAGTTGTTGGTAGAGATGGATGGGTTTGACGGCCAGCAAGGCCTTATTCTGATTGCTGCCACTAACCGTCCGGATACACTGGATCCGGCACTCCTGCGTCCGGGGAGGTTTGACCGCACCATTATTATTAACCTGCCGGATATCAAAGGGCGTGAAGAAATCCTTAAAGTACATACGCGCAAGATCAAACTTGCCGAATCTGTTAATCTAAAATCTGTGGCTAGTCAAACTCCGGGTTTCTCCGGAGCCGACCTGGCTAATCTTTGTAATGAAGCGGCGCTGATGGCTGCCCGCAATAATAAAGAAGCGGTGGAAGAGATTGATTTAGATAAATCCGTAGAACGAGTGCTCATGGGTCCGGAGAAGAAAAGCCATATTATGTCTAAAAAAGAGAAGGAGATTACTTCATTGCATGAATCCGGGCATGCTTTGCTTTCTTTGCTGTTGCCGGAAGTCAACCCCTTAAAGAAAGTTTCCATTATTCCGCGCGGATTGTCCGGGGGGTATACCTTTACTCCGCCGCTGGAAGACCGACATTACTGGACGAAGAAAGAACTGCTGGCAGAGATAACTATGATTTTGGGAGGCCGGGCTTCAGAAGAGTTAAATTTAAGCGAGGTGACTACCGGAGCGCAAAATGATCTGGAGGTGGCCACTGGTATGGCCAGGCGCATGGTTACGCAATTCGGCATGTCGCAGAGGTTGGGCAATTTGACTTTAGGCAGAAGGGAAGGGCTGATATTTTTAGGCCGCGATATTATGGAGGAAAAAAACTATAGCGAACAGACGGCGCGGGTTATTGATGAAGAGGTTAAACAGATCACCGACGACGCTTATAATAAAGCCATAGAGCTGTTAAAGATTAACCAGGATAAGCTTCGGCTCCTTTCAAACTCTCTTCTAGAAAAAGAAGTTTTAAGCGGAGAAGAAGTAAAGAAAATACTGGGGATTGAAAAAAGCGACCTGGTTTAAAAAGCGATGCGTATTTTTAGTTTTACTTCCACAGAAAAGGTAAAAAAGATCATGCAGGAGATCGGCGTTGACCCTTACGGGGTCAAGATTATGCTGCCAAAGGCTTTTACCTTGCTAATCCGCTTAAACGCCATTAACCATATTGCGGCCAACATCCTTAAGCAAGAGATGCTTTCTTTAGGGGCAGATGCGGCAATTGCCAGAGGCGCGCTTACCGGTAAAACCAAAAAAACCGAAATTCTTTTGATGGGGCAGCTTGCCCAGTTTATGGCTTTGGCAAATAAATTAAAAATTCAGCCCTTTGGCCTGCAAAAGCTAGGAGTTGAGCTAAGTGAAAATATTAAAAATTTTACTAAAAATGATTTTACCCTGTCTTTAAGAAATGGTTCTTTAAAACTTAGCCAAAAAACTCAAATCATGGGCATTATTAATTTGACCCCGGATTCCTTTAGCCATGACGGTATCTATCGTGACTTTAGCCATGACTATCCGGATTTGGCTTTGAAGAAAGCGCAAACCTTGGTGGCTGAGGGAGCGGATATTATTGACCTGGGCGGCCAATCCAGCCGTCCAGGGGCAAAGAACATAAGCTTAAAAGAAGAGTTACGCCGCACAATACCCGTAGTAAAACTGTTGTCCAAAAAAATCAAAGTGCCAATTTCCATCGATACGACTAAGCCGGCGGTGGCTTGCGCGGCTTTAGATGTTGGCGCGCAAATCATTAACGATATTTGCGGCTTAACCGACAAGCGGATGATTAAAGTAGCTGCCCGGTATAAAGCCGCGGTGGTAATTATGCACATGCTGGGAAGGCCCGCCAATATGCAAAAAATAATCGCCTACGAATCCCTGATCGACGATATTGCTCTTTACCTCAAAAAAGCTATTGATGTTGCGCAAGCCGGCGGAATTAAACCGGATAAAATCATTATTGACCCGGGAATAGGATTTGGCAAGACGCCCAGGCATAATCTTGAAATAATCAAGTATCTGGCAGATTTTAAAGCCCTAGGCAAGCCGATACTGATCGGTCCTTCCAGAAAATCATTTATTGCTAAAGTTCTAGGGTCAAATTCGCCAAACCCGCTCAGTGGCTCGTTAGCCGCCTGTGTAATGGCAGCCGAACGCGGCGCTAATATCGTGCGTGTGCATGACGTAAAAGAAGTAAGTCAATCCTTAAAAATTATGGAAGCGGTGAAAAAATGTTAGAGCATAATTTAATCCTTTATTGGAAACCGGCAATTGAGATCGCCATCCTGTGGTTTCTTATTTACCAGATCATGCTCTTTTTTGAAGGTTCGCGCGCTCTGCAAGCTTTACGCGGTATAATTATACTTTTGTTGGCATTTTTGGTTTTTCAAAAATTTGATTTCTCAGTATTAAGCTGGCTATTTGAAAAGCTTTTTGGAATATCGGTGATTGCGATATTGATTATTTTTCACCCGGAGATAAGAATGGGCCTGGCCCAGATAGGTAAACGCCAAATTTTTAAAAATAATCTCAAAGACGAAGATATTATACTGCTTAGTCGGCAAATCGTGGAAGGTTGTGAAAACTTAGCTAAAAATAAGTTGGGGGCTTTAATTGCTATTGAAAAAGATGATTCTTTGGTTGCCTATATTCAAAGCGGGGAGGCGATTGATGCGCGGGTTGGCGCAGATTTAATCGAGGCAATTTTTACTCCGAATAATCCTTTGCATGACGGAGGCTTAATTATCGCGCATGGAAGAATTGCTGCCGCCGGATGTATTTTTCCTTTAGCCGTAAATCAAGAATTAAGCAGGGTTTTTGGTACCCGGCACCGGGCAGCCCTGGGCTTAAGCGAAGAGTCCGACGCCATAATCATTGTGGTTTCTGAAGAAAGGCGTGATATCTCCATTATTTACCGAAAGAAATTTTATAAAGATTTGGGTATGGTGCAGTTGGAAACAAAAATTAAGGAGTTGCTTAAAACTAAAGAAAATGAATAAAAACTTCAAGCATATTTTTTCTCGCATTAGTTCACCAATCCTTACCCACCCGTGGTTGAAGCTTATTTCTTTGCTCTTGGCGGTGATTATCTGGTTTTATGTAAAAGGGGAAAGAATATAAAATCAAAATTATGCCTAGATTAGGAGTAAATATTGATCATGTAGCAACTTTACGCCAGGCCCGCGGCGGAAATCTGCCGGATCCTGTTTATGCGGCGTTTTTAGCTGAACAAGCCGGCGCCCAGAGCATCGTGGCGCATTTAAGGGAGGATCGCCGGCACATTCAGGATCAAGATATTAAGCTTTTGCGTAAAAAGATCGCCACTAAGCTTAATCTTGAGATGTCTATAGCACCTCAGATTCTAAAAATTGCCTGCTCAATTAGGCCTTACCAGGCCACTCTGGTGCCTGAAAAAAGGAATGAATTAACTACCGAAGGCGGATTAAATGTTGTCGCTAACCTGGCAGTGATTGCTGCGGCCATAAAAAAATTACAAGCTTCGGACATCCGGGTGAGTTTATTTATTGATCCGGATAAAGATCAAGTTAAGGCTGCCAAAAAATCCGGGGCCAGGATTATTGAGTTGCACACCGGTCGCTATGCGCTAGCAGAAAAATTTCAGCAAAAAGAAAAATTTTTTAACCAGCTTAAATGCGCCACCAGCTATGCCAAGGATCAGGGGCTGGTGGTGGGTGCCGGGCATGGCCTGGACTATGCCAATGTCAGGCGGATTGCTGGAATTAAGGGGATTGAAGAACTTAATATCGGTTATGCTATTATTTGCAAAGCCTTGTATGTGGGGTTGTTCGCGGCAGTTAAAGAAATGCGGGAGTTAATCAGCCAATGTTAATTGGAACCGGGGTGGATATTACTGAAGTGCGACGGATTCGCCAAGCCGTGGAAAAATGGGGCCAGGATTTTTTAGAACGCGTTTTTACGCAAGAGGAGATAAAAAACGCTAAAACCAAAACTTCTTTTTATCAGCATTTGGCCGGAAGGTTTGCGGCTAAAGAAGCAATCTTTAAGGCCGTGGGAGACAATCAGCTTTCCTGGCAGGATATTCAAATACGTAACGACCAGGTAGGCAAGCCGGTTTGCTTATTTTTAAACGGCCGAGGTAAAAATATTAACGTTCATATTTCTATTTCGCATGTTAAAACTTATGCGGTTGCCAGCGCAGTTGTTACGAAGAAAAGCTGATTCTCATAAAGGTGATTATGGGAGCATACTGATTTTAGCCGGTTCCAGCAGATTTTCCGGAGCGGCTTTGCTGTGCGCCGAATCAACTTTACGCGCCGGAGCAGGAGCCGTCACCCTGGGTATACCCGTTGGCATTAATTCAGCTTTGATTAAGAATAAAACCAAAGAAGTGATGACTTTGCCGCTGCCGGAGACTGGCGCCGGGACATTAAGTTTAGCGGCTTTTTCTAAAATCAAAATTTTTCTTGAGCAGACTGACGTTTTAATAATCGGCCCGGGCCTGGGCAAAGATAGATCAACTTACGCTTTAGTAAGAAAAATAATCCAGCAGTCAAACCTGCCCATGGTAGTGGATGCTGATGCCCTGGGAGCTCTCAGCCATCATTTAGGGATACTTAAAACACATCCGGGTAAAATAGTCTTAACTCCGCATACTAAAGAGATGTCCAGACTTTTTGGGCTGAGCCTGGATTTTATAAAGAAAAATAGGAAATTGGTTGCGAAAAAGTATGCGAAACATTATAATAATATAATTATCCTTAAGGGGCATGAAAGTATCGTCACCGATGGGAATAAAAAGTTTTTTTTAAATAAGACCGGTAATCCCGGGATGGCTACTGCCGGAAGCGGAGATGTGCTTAGCGGGATTGTGGGGGCATTTTTAGCCCAGGGTTTAGATGTTTTTAGCGCAGCAAAATATGCAACCTATATTCATGGTTTAGCCGGCGATATCGCCGCTGTTGATAAAACGCAAATGGGGTTGATCGCATCGGACATTATCAGCCGGATTCCGGATGCGCTAAAGCTTTGTAGTTAGTGCCGACGTAGCTCAGTTGGTAGAGCGGCTGTTTTGTAAACAGCGGGTCGGGGGTTCAAATCCTCTCGTCGGCTTTTATAATAGGTCCTTCGGCCGTTGGCCTCAGGATTAAAATTCTAGAGTTAAGCGAGGGAATTTTAAGTTCAAATCCTCTCGTCGGCTTTTGATTGATAATAAATGGGCAGGTACCCAAGTGGCCAAAGGGGACAGACTGTAAATCTGTTGCACCTGTGCTTCAAAGGTTCGAATCCTTTCCTGCCCACTTTTTAATTACGCGGCATCTGACGCTAATTAGGCATTCGGCTAAGTGAGGCACCCGGCGTTTATAAGGAATTACGCCGGTGTCCCCTGGTGGGGAAATTGGGCCAGTGTTCGCCTTGCGGCGAGTATTACGCGGGTGTCCGCCAGATGGCGGAATATTGCGTCGGTGCGCGCTAGGTAGCGCGGGATACTCCCGCGGGATTCTTTTAAAACTTAGTGCGGGAGTAGTTCAGTGGTAGAACAATAGCCTTCCAAGCTATGAATGGGGGTTCGATTCCCCTCTCCCGCTTATGCTATTATGAGTACTCAGACAAAAGAGATATTTTCTGGGCTGATCGAAAATGCCGCGGTTTTGGTACTTTATTTAGATCGTAATGGAAAGGTCGTTCTTTGTAATAAGAAAACCCAAAGCTTAGTTGGAGTTAAGCTAGCGGATATTGTGGGGAAGAATTGGCTTAAAGTATTGTTTAGAGGCATCAATAATACTATAAAAAAAGAGATGTTTAAGGCAGTGCTGGATGATGCCTGGACCTATAAAAGAGCCAAAGACTTTGAGTGCCATCTCTTCAGCGCTCAGGGCGGTTTAAGGCTAATCTCCTGGAATATTACTCCGATCCTGGATAAAAATAGCCAGGTTCAGGGAAGCTTGCTGTTTGGCCATGATATTACCGAAACCCAGGAACGTGAAAATTCGGCTAAGAATATCGAAGAGTCTTTAAAAAATATTATCTCCAGTATTAATGAATATGCTTTATACGTAATTAATCTGGATGGCCTGATTACATATTTAGGGATGGGTTGTGAAACAATGTTTGGTTATAGTAAGTCGGAGATTATTTTTAAACATGCAAGTATCCTGCACAATATTAATAAAGCTGTTTCTGAGCTGGGGCTGATTCTGGAGCGCGTGCGTCTATTCGGTAAGTATGAAACGGAAGTAGAGCTGGTGGCTAAAGCGGGGACAGCGATTCCGGTGAGATTAACGGGCAATCAGTTTCTGGACGCTGCGGGCAAGCTAACCGGCTATGTATTTATTGCCCAAGATATTACTCAAACAAAAAAGTTGGAGTATCAGGTTTTTCAAGCTGAAAAATTAGCCGCGCTGGGGCAGCTTTCCGCCGGCATGGCCCATGAAATTAATAACCCTCTTTTTGTCATTTCCGGAAGGCTACAGATGCTTAAGCGGGAAAGGCTGGGGTCCAAACTTAAAGAGATGATTAATTTAATTGACTCTCAAGTTAATCGGATACGCAAACTGGTTGACCGGATTTTAAAGTTTGCCCGTAAATCTACGCTGATTCCGGAGACAGTTAACATTAATGAAATTATTGAACTAGTTTTGCCTTTGGTGCAGTATAATAAGTTGCCTTCGGTTAAAGTGGAGATTGAGAAAACTCTCGAAAAAAATATGCCTAAAATCTCCGGCGACCCGGATCAATTGCAGGAAGTTTTTTTGAATATGGTGATTAACGCCTATCAGGCGATGCCGGAGGGTGGAGTAATTAAAATTACAACCAGCAATTTTCAGAATCTTTATGCCCAGATCCAGATTACCGATACCGGGGTGGGCATCCCCGCGGCTAACTTTAAAAATATCTTCATGCCTTTTTTTTCTACTAAAGGCCAAGGTACCGGATTAGGATTGTCAATTTGTCATAATATTATTAAGAATCATAATGGCTCCATTGAATTAGACAGCCAGATTAATCAAGGAACAACTTTTACCATTAAGTTGCCCTTTATTTAAAGACCCGCGCTACAAAGCGCGGCACCGACGCAATATTCGCCGCGAGGCGAACACTGGCTTAATTCCACTAAGGGCCAGGTGCCAATCAGCGCGGGCAAGGGAGTGTTGCGTGCGTACGCAAGGAGGTAACCATGTCTTATAAAATTTTAGTGGTTGATGATGAAGCGCCGGTGAGAGATTTGCTGGTAGATTTATTTAAACAAGAGAGTTGTCTGCCGATTGCCTGCGGAAGCGGCGAAGAGGCATTGTCTATACTTAAAAAAGAAGCTTTTGATGTTGTGTTATTGGATATCAAGCTATCCGGGATGAGCGGTTTAGATCTGCTTAAAGATATCCGGGGCAAGTATGCGCATTTGCCGGTAGTAATGATCACGGGTTTTGGATTCGATGAAGAATTGATTGGCAAAAGCAAACAGTTTGGCTGCTGCGGCTATATTGGTAAAAACATGCCGGTGACCCAGATTGTTGCTACTTTTAAGCAATTTGTAAAAGAGGCTAAAGAAAGAGATAGCGCTTAATGAGCGAAGAATTTTTAAAACCGGTTTTTATTGACGCTTTTGATCTTGATGATGCTTGGTTTCAGTGTTTATCTACGATCTTAGATAAAGGGCATCTTTATACGATTACCCGCGGCAGCTACGAGGGGCAGCAGAGGCTGGAATTTGATTTTATTTCCATCCGGGTGCGTAAGCCTGCTCATCAGATTATCCCGATAATCCCGGAAGGCATGAGTATTCCTGCTCCCACCGATATGGATTATATCCAGGGGTATCTAAGTTATCTGCTTACCGGAGCTAAAACGGAAACCGAGGATTATACTTACGGGGAAAGGTTGGTTGATCCCAAAGTCAGGATTAAACAAAATTTAAATGGCCGGGAATTGATTTCCGAGATGCCTTTAAATGTCAATCAAATCGAAGAAGTAATCCGGATGTACAAAGAAAAAGGCCCGGGCACCAATCAGGCGGTGATGGAGATCGGCATGCCTTCAGATATCAAGCTGATTGATCCGCCTTGCTTAAGATTAATTGATACACGGGTGCGTTACGGAAAATTGCATTTTATACTTTATTTTCGTTCTTGGGATCTTTGGGGCGGTTTTCCCTCGAATTTGGGGGGTTTGCAGCTGGTAAAACAATATATGGCCGAAGAGATTGGGGTCCAAGACGGAGAAATTATTGCCGTAAGCAAGGGGCTGCATCTGTATGATTACGCTTGGGAGTTGGCTATGTTAAGGACAAATAAAAAAAGGGATTTTAAAGTAAACCATGCATAAGCTGCGCATTGCGATACTGGGAGACGGAGGATGGGGAACGACATTAGCACGGTTACTTTCCGGCCAAGGTTATGCGGTTACGCTTTGGGGGGTTTTTGCCGGCTATACTAAAACAATGGCTAAAACCCGGTATAATCCTAAGTTTCTGCCGGGGATAAAAATACCGTCCGAAATTGAAATTACCAGCAATATCAAAAGCGCCGTTAGCGATAAAGAGATTGTTGTACTGGCCATTCCTTCTCAATATACCAGATTAACGCTTAGAAAGATTGTCGGCAGCTTTGCTAAAAAAACCATTTTTTTAAGCGTGACCAAAGGGATTGAAGTAGGCTCGGCTAAAAGAATATCCGAAATAATTCGCGCCGAGCTGGGGCAGGTTCGATTGGCCGTTCTCTCTGGGCCGACGATTGCTTCAGAGGTGGCTAAAGAAGTTCCGACGGCCGCGGTGGTGGCTTCGGCGAATAAGCAAATTCGTAAAACTATCCAGGCAGTATTTAGCACAAAAAGATTCCGTTTGTATACTAACCCGGATGTGGTGGGAGTAGAGTTAGGGGGAAGCTTAAAGAACGTAATCGCGATTGCTTGTGGCGTGTCTGATGGACTGGGATTTGGCACCAATACCAAAGCCGCTATTCTTACCCGGGGGCTGGCGGAGATCTCCAGGTTAGGCAAGGCGATGGGGGCGAAATCCACCACTTTTAGCGGGATAAGCGGATTAGGGGATTTGGTTACTACCTGTATCAGTAAACAAAGCCGTAATCGCAGCGTGGGAGAATTGATCGGAAAAGGCAGACAGCTAAAAGAAATTTACCGGCACATGCAGATGGTTGCTGAGGGGGTCCCCACAGCAAAATCCGCTTATGCTTTAAGTTTAAAATACAAGATTGAGATGCCGATTATTAAAGAGGTTTATCTTTTGCTTTATAAGAAAAAATCTCCGGCTCAAGCGGTAAATGATTTGATGACGAGGAAAAGTAAGCAAGAGTAATAAATCGACAACGGTTCTTCACCACGCCGGGTGTGGCGCAGGTGTTGATAGATATGGCGGCACCTCACGTTTAATGGTATTACGCGAGTGCCGCACTGGTGTGCGGGGCGTGGCTCAGCTTGGTAGAGCGCTTGAATGGGGTTCAAGAGGTCACAGGTTCAAGTCCTGTCGCCCCGACTTAAATTTGAGCACCTTGGTTTTAAATACAGCGAAACCCCATCGAATATAAAAAATTTGGAAACAAATTTTTTATGGTTACAAGATGAGGAAGGTAGATGACGGCAGATAGGAATAAAATTGTAGACCAACAGATGGAAGTTAAACCTTATTAAGGAGGTTATATGCCAAAAGAATTTGAAGGTACGGAAAAAAGAAAGTATCCTCGCGCCAACGGAAGATTTATCGTTTCTTACCGGGTTATTCCGAATAACAGCAACGCTGATATTTCACAGACTAAAAATTTAAGTTTGGGCGGGATGCTTTTAACCACTAATTGTCAGTTTGCGCCCGGAACGAACTTAGCGCTGGAGATTCGTCTGCCCTTTGATCCGGATCCGATCATGACCATCGCGAAAGTTTTGGAGTCAAAAGAAATCACTAAGGGGATGATTTATGATACGCGCCTTACTTTTTTAGCGATCGACGAAAAACACCGCAAGGTAATCGGTGAAACGGTGAGTTATTATCTTAAGAAAGGTTAATTTATGAGAAAAATCAATGTCGGGATTATTGGTTTTGGCAATATTGCTTGCGGAGTGGTGAAGATCCTGGGCTCTAGAAAATCTCTCTTAGCGCAAAAGATAGAAACTGAGATCGTAATTAAGAAAATATGCGACAAGGATCTTACCAGAAAAAGAGATTTGGCCGTCGACAAAGGCCTGCTCACTTTGGACGCCTATGAAATTATTAATGATCCCGGAATCGATATTATTGTAGAATTAATGGGAGGGATTAACCCGGCCAAAGAGTTTATTTTAGCGGCTTTAAAAAAAGGCAAACATGTGGTCACGGCTAATAAGGCGCTGTTGGCTGAACATGGCCATGAGTTATTTCGGGAGGCCAGTGCCCGGGGAAAAAATATTTATTTTGAAGCTTCGGTGGGTGCCGGGATCCCGATTATAAAAGCGATTAAAGAAGGGTTGGTGGCCAATAAATTCAACAGTATCTTCGGGATAGTAAACGGCACATCAAATTATGTGCTTACGCAGATGTCTAAAGAAAACTGTTCTTTTGCCAACGCCCTGAGCAATGCCAAACTTAAGGGGTTCGCTGAAAAAGACCCCACTTTTGATATTCAGGGCATTGACTCAGCGCATAAGCTGGTGCTGCTTACTTATTTGGCTTTTGGAAAAATCGTTAACCTAAAAGATATTTTTATTGAAGGCATAGCTTTAATTTCTGCTTCGGATATTGCCTACGCTAAAGATTTAGGTTACACCATAAAATTATTGGCCATTGTTAAAAAGGAAATTGATGAGTTGGAGGTTCGGGTGCATCCCACGCTTTTGCCTAGCGAACACCTACTGGCGTCGGTGGACGGGGTTTTTAACGCGATTTATGTCTCCAGTGATCTGGCCGGAGAACTTATGTTT
Organism: Candidatus Omnitrophota bacterium; assembly: GCA_043802105.1. Lineage (GTDB taxonomy): Bacteria > Omnitrophota > Gorgyraeia > Gygaellales > Profunditerraquicolaceae > UBA6249. The sequence goes on along the minus strand of JAZDLL010000028.1, from coordinate 3,994 downwards.
TATGGCCCGGGGGCAGGGCAACTACCCGCGGCCTCGGCAGTGGTTTCAGATATTGTGGATCTTGCCCATGATATTAAAGCCGGATTATTTAGGCCAACCTTAAACTCCCGGGAAGATATCTCTATTCAAGGATTACGTAAAATAGATGAATTTGAAAATAAGTATTACATTCGCATTACGGCCGTAGATAAACCGGGAGTCTTGGCTAAAATTTCCGGAATTCTGGCTAAATTCGGCATTAGCATTGCTTCGGTTACTCAGAAGGAAAGGTTAAAATCTCATATTGTTCCGGTGGTGATGGTGACGCACGAAGTAAAAGAAAAAAATCTGCGGGGTGCTTTAAAAATGATTGATAAATTAGCAGAGATTAAAGATAAATCTGTGGCCATACGGATTGAAGGTGTTTAATGAGCGAAAATAAATATCAAGGGATAATTCATAAGTATAGGCGATTTCTGCCGGTGAGCGATAAGACTCCGGTGGTGACTTTAAATGAAGGAAATACCCCTTTGATTTATGCCGGCTATTTAAGTAAACTGGTGGGGAAAAATTGTGCAGTTTATTTAAAATACGAAGGCCTTAATCCCACGGGTTCTTTTAAAGACCGCGGGATGACTCTGGCTATTTCTAAAGCCTGTGAGGATAAGTCTACCGCGGTGATGTGTGCGTCTACCGGGAATACTTCGGCATCTGCGGCTGCTTATGCTGCGGTTGCCGGAATAAAGTGTATCGTGCTTATTCCCAGCGGAGCGATCGCTCTGGGAAAACTTAGCCAGGCGTTAATTCACGGGGCTAAGGTTTTGGCGATTAAAGGAAATTTTGATGTTGCTTTGGAGCTGGCTAAAGAAATTACCCAATCCTTTCCCATTACCCTAGTGAACTCTTTAAATCCTTACCGGATCCAGGGGCAAAAAACTGCCAGCTTTGAAATATGCGATTACCTGGCGGATGCGCCGGATTTTCAGATTATGCCGGTAGGCAACGCCGGAAATATTACTGCTTACTGGAAAGGCTATAAAGAATATCGAAATCAAGCTTTAAGCAAGAAACTTCCGGTAATGTTAGGCTTTCAGGCGCAAGGATCGGCTCCCATTGTAAGGAATAAGCCGATTCTTAATCCCGAAACAATCGCCACCGCCATTCGGATCGGAAACCCGGCCAGCTGGAAAAGCGCGCTAGAGGCACGCGATGAATCGGGCGGATTAATTGATATGGTTTCAGATAACCAAATTCTTGGTGCCTACCAGCTGCTGGCGGAAAAAGAAGGTATATTTGCTGAGCCGGCTTCAGCCGCCTCCATCGCCGGCTTATTAAAATTAATTAAAAGCGGATACTTTAAAAAGTCTAATTTATCTAAGAAGAAATTTTCAATTGTCTGTATCTTAACCGGACATGGCTTAAAAGACCCTGAGCGGGCGATTAAAACGATTAAGCCGCCTAAGTTGATAAGTTCAAATTTAAAAACGATTATTAAAGAAATTGGCTATTAGAAAAAGAATTTTGATTACTGCCGGGCCTACCTGGGTAGCCGTGGATCAAGCCCGGGTGATCAGCAATCTGTCTACGGGAGAAACGGGGTTGGTTTTGGCGGATAAATTTAAAAAATTGGGCTTTCAGGTTACTCTTTTGCTTGGCCCCGGAAATTTTTCCCAAGCTACGGCGGGGGTCGTAGTTAAACGTTTTAAATATTTTTCTGAATTAGCGCTGCTCTTAGATCAAGAATTAAAAAAGGCAGGTTATGCGGCGGTTATTCATGCTGCGGCGGTAGCCGATTATCAGCCTAAAGAAATAATTCATCATAAGGTCAGTTCTGGACGGCCAAGCTGGAGAATAAATTTGGTTCCTACCAGAAAGCTGATCAATGATTTAAAAAAATACCAGCCGGATTTATTGAGCGTCGGTTTTAAGTTTCAACCCAACGCCAGTAAAGACAGGTTGATTGCAAAAGGTAAGCAACTTTTGGCGGCGGCAAATTTAGATTTGGTGGTTGCAAATTCTAATAAAAATAACGGGTACCAGGCCTATATTTTAGACGGCCTGAATAAATTCGGGCCCTTTTTAACCAAAACTAAAATGGCAATTTATTTATCTAGTTTAATGGAGAATCAATTATGAAGAACTTGCGGTTGCCTGTAAAACTAAACCAAGAGATTGCTGCCTTTGTTCAGAGTTTAAAAAAGATTTACCGGGAAGATCTATTAAGCGTGATACTTTACGGAAGCGGCGCCAGCGGTGAGTTTGTAAATAACCATTCTAATCTGAATATTTTGGTACTTTTAAAATCTACGCAGTTGTCGCTGCTTAAGAAAGCTTCCGAGGTAATTGGGAGGTTTAAGAATTTGACGCCTTTATTCTTAACCCGGGAATTTTTGCTTTCATCGACTGACGTATTTCCGATTGAATTTCTAGATATGCAGGAAAATTATACCGTTTTAGATGGCCAAGATATTTTAAAAGAAATTCAAGTGGATTTAAAGAATCTAAGATTTCAATGTGAGCAAGAATTAAAATCAAAGTTGTTGAATTTAAAACAAGTCTATCTAAATTTAAACCGCCAACCGGCAAACTTAAAAGAACCGCTGCTTAAATCTTTTACTTCAATTTTGCATATTTTAAGGAACGTATTGCGGCTTAAAGGTATCCAGCCTTATTACCCCAAGGAGGATTTACTTAAACAATTAGCTGCTCATTTTAAAATTGATATTTGCCATTGGGAAAAAATTCAAGCGGTTAAGTTAAAAAAGATAAAAATAAATAAAATAGAAATTGAGGAATTATTTGCTATTTTGGTGGATAATTTGGAAAAAATCGTTGATGCTTTATAGGTTAATTTCTAAGTTAACTTTATTTTTTGTTCTCATCTTTAGTTTTACCGGTTTTTGCGCGGAGCAAATCCCTGCTCCGGTTGGTTGGGTTAATGATTTTGCTAATGTCATCAGCCCACAGCATAAAACTAAGCTGGCTACGCTGATTGCCCAGCTAGAGGCAAAAACCAGCGCAGAGATTATGGTCGTAACAGTTAACTCGATTGCCCCTTACGACGAGAAGGAATACGCACGTTTGATCTTTGATAATTGGAAACCAGGAAAGAAAGGTAAAGATAACGGGGTTTTGGTGCTCTTGGCCATCACGCAAAGGCGCTGGCGCATTGAAACCGGATATGGCGTAGAAGGCATATTACCTGATGGTAAGTGTGGAGAAATCGGCAGGAATTATATGGTGCCATATTTTAAAACCGGTAACTATGATGCTGGTATTTATTACGGTGTTGGACAGATTATTAGCATTATTGCTAATGATGCCAAGGTCAGCATTGATAATATTGAAAGCATTAGCTCCCCCGTAGGTAAAAATATACCGGATTCAGGATTTCCTATGTTTTTTGTTCTTCTCTTTTTCACCTTTTGGAATATACCTTGGCCGATTTTTATCGGGCTACCTTTTACATTACTTTTTGCTTTGGGTTTAGCTCAAGGATCCAAGATTTCGGGTGTAATGGCAATCGTGGGTTATTTTATCGCGATGATCATCCGGCATAATATTTGGTCAAAAATGCCGGTTAGTAAGCGCAAAAGTTTTCTTTGGATATTAATCTGGGGTTTAGCCGCCGGATCCGGCGGATCAGGTAGAGGTTATTTAGGTGGAGGATTCGGTGGTGGTGGCTTCGGGGGCGGCGGATTTGGGGGTGGAGGGGGCGGCGGGGGTGGAGGGGGCGGCGGAGGCGGAGGATTTTAAATAAACACCCCGCGCTAATTTGAATTGCGCGGGTGTTGCTTGCCTGCCGGCAGGCAGGTGTTCGTACATAAAGGAGAGATAATGAAAAAAATATTGATGGGTTTAGGAATTGCAGCGTTAGTAATTATTGTTCTTTTTATTAGTACCTATAACGCCATCGTCTCTAAGCATGAGACGATCACTGCTAAGTGGGCCCAAGTTGACAACCAGCTGCAAAGACGTAATGATTTAATCCCTAATTTAGTAAGTTCAGTAAAGG
>JAZDLL010000025.1:0-9014 GCA_043802105.1 Candidatus Omnitrophota bacterium | reverse complement strand
GTGATGCGAAACATTCGCCAAAACCTGTTTTTTGCTTTTATTTATAATGCTTTAGGCGTTCCGATTGCTGCCGGTATACTTTATCCATTCTTAGGGTTGTTTTTAAATCCTATGATCGCTGGCGCGGCGATGAGTTTTAGTTCGGTCTCAGTAATCGGGAATTCTCTCAGGCTGCGCAATATTAAACTGTAGAAATGGCGATAAATTACCAATATCCGGGCAAAGAGGAAATACCGGTATTGCCGGTGTCAGTATTAAAAAATCTTTTCTATTTACTGTTGATTTTAATAACCAAAAGAGTATAGTGTTATTGGATATCTCGCCAAGGAGGTTTCTTTCGGAGAATAATAAGACCATAAACAGATAGCATCCTTTCAGCTAATTGCTAATCTAGCCCAAAGTACCGCAGCAATGTAGGCTTTGGGTTTTTTATTGTGCTCAAATTTGGTAGGTAATTATCTCTCTAAAACCAGAATATTCTTGATATATTGAGGTATTGCGCATATAATTAGGCTAATAAATTGAGAGAGTCTTTTTCCTCGGCTCATTGGTGAGGGCTACCATGTTTTAACTATTGGCAACTCGTCCGAAACAATGGAAAAGAGCCGTTTGCACTCTCAGACAAAGTATACTCCTGTCAGAATGCTTACTTCTTTTGATGACTCCGCATTTAAAATCAAGGCCGGGGGGGAACACACTCTTGAGGTTGTATCATGGAGGTTTTGTGATGTTAAAGAAACATTTTAAAAGAATATTCGCTTTTATTTTTATTTTGCAGGTTTTAAGTTTTATTTGCCTTTTTCCTTGCTTTGCCGAGAGTTCGAAATATAGAGTCCAGCCTACAGATGTGCTTTCCATAACTGTAAGGGGCCAGCCAGATTTAACTACTAAGACCAGAATTTCCGATGAGGGATTTCTTTCATTTCCGCTTTTAGGTAAAGTTAACGTTAAAGACCTAACCGTTCAGGAAATAGAGGAGAAATTAAAGAGAAGGCTTGAGGTTGATTATCTGGTGAATGCGCAGGTGCTGGTTTTTATCGAGCAGTATCATCCTAAGCAGGTTTCGGTGATGGGGGAAGTAATTAAGCCCGGAAAATTTGATATGCCTGATGAGAAGAAACTTACTGTTACGGGGGCTATAGTTATGGGTGGAGGATTTACGGTTGATGCTGATATTGCCAATACCAAGATATTGCGTTTAAAGGATGGTCGAGAGGAATTTATTAAGGTAGATATGAAAGATGTTACCCTAAATGGAGAAAAGGGAAAGGATATTGTGCTTGAGCCTGATGATATTATCGTGGTACCTAAAGGCTTCTGGAAGATTTCAGTGGTAGGAGAGGTGGCTAAGCCTGGCAGATACGATATGTCTAAGGAGAGAAAACTGACCATTATGGAGGGCCTGGCGATGGCCGGCGGATTTACTAAAGATGCGGACCTCTCTGGCGCTAAGATACTTCGTTCTAATCAAGGCCAGAAAGAGGTAATTCAGATAAATATAAATGATATAATGGTAAGAGGAGATAAGGATAAAAATGTTACACTTGAGCCCGAAGATGTAATCGTTATACCCAAAGGCTTTTGGCAAATTTCGGTGATGGGTGAAGTAGTTAGGCCTGGCAAATACGATATGCCTAAGGAAAGACAGCTTACCATTATAGAAGCTATTGCTCTGGCGGGCGGATTTACTAAAGATGCCGCTATAAATGCCACTAAAATCATTCGTTCAAAGGATGGCAAAGAAGAGGTCATCAAAGTAAATATAAAGGATATCACCCAGAAGAATGAAAAAAATAAGGATGTGCTTTTGGAGCCCGAGGATATTGTTTTTGTTCCGGAAAGCTTCTTTTAAGTGTGGATATCTGTTCATACAAAAAGGTACAATGTTTTGTAGATGAAAGTTCCCCACGGCAATCTTTCCTTATAATCATGGTGATTTATTAGCTTAACAGGAGGGACCAATGATATCAGGAGTATTATTTAGCTTATTATTTTGGGTAATTATTATTTTTATTTTTGTAAAATTAGTTTCTGGCGGACGGAGAAAACATTATTCCTGGTTGCAACGTGAGCTGCCGTTATGGGAAGAAAAGAATATTATTAATCCAGGGCAGGGGGATGCTGTACTAGGACTTTATAAATTAAAAAGAGTAACCGCCAGAAAGAAGATGGATATGGTTAAAGTCCTTACGCTGATCGGCGTGATATTTGTGGGCTTAGGGGTTATCTTTTTTGTGGGTTCTAACTGGCAAAAAATTCCTGCTTTCGCCAGGACCACCATGCTTTTAGCTATCACTATCGCCACGCTTTATGCCGGATATATTTTTAGCTACGAAAAAGAGGGCTTGGCTAACTTAGGTAAAAGTTTGCTGCTTTTAGCTGCGCTTTTTTGGGGAGGGACGATAGCTTTAATCGGACAGATTTATAATATTCCTACTTCTGATAACTGGTATATTATACTGCTGTGGGCTTTTCCGATTGTGCCGATCGCCATCCTTTTTAAGAACAATTATGTGCATATTCTTGCCTCGGTCCTGCTGGTGATCTGGAATTTTCTTTACAGCGGCAGCAACGATACTGCCAATTATTATTACCCGATTTTTATTTTTCTATTAATGTTGCCCACGGCTAAGAATTTAATTTCCAGCCGCCGGATTAATCTTCTCGGCTTAGCCTTGGCAAGTTTTTACTGTTGTTTTTATAAATATGAGTGGCTGGCGTTTTTAATCAGCGCGGGTTTATTAGCCGGTTATTTAGTACAGAAAGAAGAGCGGACTTATCTTTATACCGCCTGTCTTTCGTTTATCTTCTGGGAGATTACTTATTTCACCGTAAGACAGCAGGAGCCTAATTTATATTTTCTTTTACCGGTAGGATTTATGCTTTATTTGACTTATAAAGACAATCTAGAAAAAGGTTTAGTTTTTTGCCTGGCCGCTTTAATTATCGGGACAAACTTAGCGCTGGCTGCGGTTTCTTTGGCATTTAATCATCCGTTTAACGGGCTGCAATTTACAATTTTTCAATTATTCTTAGGTCTTGCTATTTATTCTGCGGGGATCGTTTCTCGCAGAAAAGAATATTTATTTCCTGTAATCTATAAAATATTTGGTTACCTGGTGGCATTTATTTGCGTATATCTTCTAGCCTTTAAGGCGCTTTTAGGAGATTGGGCCCGAACTGCCAACCCGGTGTATCTATTTGGATCTTTGATTTTAGCCGGAATGATTATTCTGCTAATGGTAGATGAAAGAAGGTTCGGTAATTTTAAGTATAAATCCAGCCGCATAGAATTAGCCGCCTTAATTGTGGCATTAGTGGGTGGTATTATTTTATTGATCAGCCCGCATACAGTAGTGTTGAACACTATCGCGATGAACAGCGTTTTGGTAGTTTTTGCCCTCAGCAGTATATTCTTAGGGGTGGAGCTTAAAAAACCTCCGGTTTTTACTTTGGGTATTATAATTTTTGCCTTATTTATTATTACCCGCTATATCGATGTAACCTGGAACTTAAAGGAGAAGTCCCTGTTTTTTATAGTCGGGGGCCTGGTAATTTTATTTTTAGGGACGTTTCTGGAAAAACAAAGAAGAAAGATTATAGAAAGGATGAAGTCAGAATGAATAAAAAACTTATTTTTATAGCGGTGAGTTTTTTATGGATTGTGCTGGCAGTAGGGCTGGTTATTTCCAAGCAGCAGATTATTAAAACAGGCAAGACTGTAATTTTAGAAACTGTCCCGGTTGATCCGCGAGATTTCTTAAGAGGCGATTATGTGGTTTTACGTTATAAAATAAGCACTCTGGACTTGCAGCAGATACCCAGCGAAGAACCTTATTATCAACGCGGCACGCGGGTTTACGTAAAGCTTGCGCCCAGGGAAAAATTTTGGGAGGCTACCGCCGTTAAAATAAAAAGGCCGGTTTCGGATAACGGCTTATATCTAAAAGCGAGAGTTAAATATTGTTACAGTAAGAAATTAGAGCTTGATTATGGGATTGAGAGCTATTTTGTTCCGGAGGGCCAGGGCAAAGATATTGAGAAGAATATGCGCCAAGATAAAAGTTCAGTAGAGGTAGAGGCCTTGGTGGATAAATCAGGAAACGCCATAATAAAAAAGGTATTTTGGCAATAAATATAAAGGGGTAGAAAGTTCAGTCTAGTAAAAATAATGAATATAGCTTATTTTTTGGTTAAAGACATCTTCCGGAAAAAATTGCGCGCCCTTTTGACAATTTTTGGCATTAGCATTGGCGTGTGCGTTTGTATTATTATGCTGGGTATCGGAGAAAGTATTAAACATTCTTTTAAGGATGTTTACGGCAAGCGCCAGATCGATATCGTCATTCAGGAAAAAGATCAGCTAAGTATTTTATTAAGCCGTTTAGATGCCGATATTTCCCGGCAGATACGTGCGATCTTAGCCATCGAGGATGCCGGATCCGTTCTTTTATATATCCACCAGATGAATAAAGCGGCGGTACCTGTTTTTGGCTGGGAGCCGGACACTTTTTTATTTGAGGGGGTGGAGTTGACGCAAGGCCGTAAACCTGCCGCCGGTAAAAAAGAAGCCATGGTCGGAGTTGTCTTGATGAGAATTTTGGACAAGGAACATCAAACGCAGATTATGATTAAGGGCCAAGCTTTTGATATCGTAGGCGTTTTTAAGAGCAGCAGTCCGTTTGAGCAGTCGGCGGTAGTGATGCCATTGGAAGATCTACAGGCTGCCTTGCGCCAAGAAGGCCGGGCTAGTTTTGTTAACGTAAAATTAAAACCCGCTTACCGTAGTGATGCCGCTATTGAAGGAGTGCTCAAAGAAATAGAGATAGCGCAGCCCTTGGTAGCCGCTATGCGCGCGGATGCTTTTGTGGCTGAGAAAACTAAATTTATTGTGATGGGAGAACAATTTTCTTTTCTGGTGAGCCTGATTACCATTATTGCGGTGGCGCTGGGCCTGGCCAACACTATGATCACCTCGAGCTTTGAAAAAAAGAAATTTCTTTCCATCCTGTTGGCCATCGGATGGCCAAAGATTGCCATTGCCATTCTCTTTATTTGTGAATCTTTGGTTGTGGCTTTGATCGGAGGCGGACTGGGGATATTCCTGGGGTTTAAGGTAACGGCGTATATTTTCAGCATGACCAGCATTCAAGCCTTTGTGCCGGAATTGAGCCTGGTGTTTATACTAAAAATAGTGGGGATGCTTTTGACCGGCGCACTTTTTGCAGGGTTGGTGCCGGCCTGGATTACGCTTAATTCCAACCCGGTGGAGGTCATCCGTGGTGAATAATGAAGACGATGTAAAAACTATTTTTAGGGCGGTAAACGTACGCAAATATTATCCGCTTACCAGTAGCCATGCTTTGTGCGATGTCAGCCTGGCGGTGGAAAAAGGGGAATTTGTGGGGATTAAAGGTCCTAGTGGTTGCGGCAAAAGCACGCTGCTTTATCTTTTGTCCGGGTTGCTGGTTCCTACAGCGGGGACGATTTATTTTCAGGGAAAGCTTCTTACGCGCATCAAGGATAAAGTTGGTTACCGCCGCAGAAATATTGGTTTTGTGTTTCAGGATTTTTATCTTTATCCGGGTTTTACGGTACTGCAGAATGTGCTTTTTCCCTGTTTATACCGGGGGCTTATCCCAACTTCCACGCGTAAGAAGGCCCAAGCATTGCTTGATGATCTGCATATGGGGCATAAAAAAGACACGCCGGTACAGGTCCTCTCCGCGGGTGAGCGGCAGCGCGCCTGTATTGCCCGCGCGTTGCTTAATGATCCGGTATGTATTTTGGCCGATGAGCCAACGGGGAATCTGGATAGCCAGAATGGCCAGGTTATCTTGGAGATGCTTAAAAATATCAATACTCAGCACCAGACTACCATTATTTTAGTTACTCACGAGGAGCGGGTTTCTTGCTACGCGCACCGGCTAATCCACATTATTGACGGAAAAGTTAAGCCGGCATAATATTTACTGCAATTTTCCCAGATTAGCACTCGGCTTAATAAATGTCTCGGGGGGATTATTTAAATTGTCGGTGATTAGTTAAAATTATTTGAAAACTTTTAATAATAGGATATAATAAACAATTTGACGATTTAATTAGGAGGTTTAAAGAAAGTGCAACCTGACAGGACCAAATCCCTGTTTGCTACAGTAACGCAGTTTTTATGCACAGCTTGTTTATATTCCGCAGGCATACTGGTTATGGGTTCGGCAATCTGGCCAGGCAGTTTGTTGGTTCATTATGTTTTGATTAATACGCTTATTTATCCGGCTGCCTTGCGGTTTTGGTTAATGGGCGTTAGCTTGGTGTCTGCTTTTTTTATTTATGGTTTTAGTTTAATTTCTATATTGGGATTATTGCGGATAGTATTTAGATTGAATCTTCAAGAGGGGGAATACCGCGTCGCTTCGTTGGGGGGCTACCGGTGGATGTTTATCAATGGGTTGTATATGATCGCTGCGATAACCTTTATGGATTTTATTTTGCTTACTCCGTTTTCGATTTTATTTTTTCGCCTAATGGGGGCTAAGGTTGGCAAGAATGTACAGATTAATTCCAAGAAATGTTTTGATCTATCGCTGATTGAAATTGGAGACAACACGGTTATTGGAGGATACGCCACCATCATGTGCCATTCTTTTGAGCGCAATCGGTTGATTTTGCGTAAAGTTAAGATTGGAAAGAATGTGGTGCTGGGTCTAAATTCTGTGGTAATGTCCGGAGCAGAAATCGGAGAGGGAGCTTTTATTACCGCCGGAGCAATTTTAGGCAAGAATAAACAGGTTGCTCCTTATAGCGTTTATGCCGGCGTTCCTGCGGAATCTATCAAAGAAAGAAGAGATCGCGATAAACAATAGAAAGGTATCACTATGCATATTTTTTTAACCGGTGCCACGGGATTCCTGGGCACGGTTCTTTTGCGGGACCTGCTGAACAAAGGGCACACGGTAACCGCCCTGGCTCGCGCCAAGCATGGGGTTAGCGCATTGGGCAGGATAAAGAGCAGCCTGTTTGATTACGATGCTGCTTTTCCATTTGATAAGGCTATCGGGCATACTTTGTTTATCGCTGAACAGCAAGGCTCCTGCGGAGAATATTTTGGGTTGGGTAAAGAAGTTTTTATTAAGTATGCCGGCCTGGCGGATATGATTATTCATAATGCCGCCTGTACCGAGCTGGAGGCGGACTGGAGTATTTATGAAGGAGTTAATATTAAGGGCACTAAAGAGGCAATCGAGTTTGCTGCCTATACCCGGAGCAAGTCTTTAGCTTATACCAGTTCAGCTTATGTAGCCGGCACTCAAAAAGGCAGGGTTTATGAGGATGAGCTTATCGCGCAAGGAGAGTTTCGCAACGGGTATGAAAAGAGTAAGGCCATCTCTGAGCATGAAGTGCGTAAAGCTACCTTTAGCGGCAAGATCCGGTCGATGATTTTTAGGCCAAGTATTATTGTGGGAAGTTCAAGCAACGGTTGGATGTGCCAAGAGCATCATTTTTTTGATTTTATTTTCCGGCTTTCTTTAATCCATAAAGTAATCCTCAAGCAACTTAACTCTTTAAAACTTAAAGTTGATTATCAATTTCGCATTCCCGGGGACCCGCAGACTACCAAGAACTTTGTCCCGGTGGACTACGTAGCAAATTCAATTTCACTGTTGATTGAAAAAAGCCAGGCTTGGGGAAAAACTTTTCACCTGACCCACCCTAAGCCGCTTAAACTTAAAATGTTGGAAAGCTATGTTCAGAAAGCTTTAGGCTGGCTGGAGATTGCGCTCTGTTCAAAAGGAGAGATTAAGGATCTTTCGCCGCTGGAGAAAAAATTCTTTCATTCAACGCAGATTTATGAAAAGTATTTCTGGGAGGAGCCATTTTTTGACCAAAGTAACCTGAAGTTGGTTTTAGGCAGCCACTTGCCGGTGCCGGAGCCCATATCTCAGGAGTTAGTCAGCCAGATCGTGGAGTTTATCAAAGTCAAGCATCTGCGTAGAAAAACTTTGAGAATGAATAGATCCAGCCAGCTGGCTGGGGTTTAGAGGCAGCGTTAGTTTGTCAATTGAACAAATTAACGTTATTTGCTATAATAATTTAAGTGATTAATAATTAAAAAGGATTATCCATGTCTGTAGCATCAAGTTTTACTAAATATTCACGCACCGGCTCAGCGATTGTAAAAGGTACTATTGAGTTGGGGAGATTTTTTATTCCCTACCGGATTTATGAGAGCGATGGCCCGCATATTATCTGTCTTAACGGAGTGCAGCAGTCGATGGCCATGTGGCATACACTGGTAGAGCGTTATGTCCCGCACTACCGAGTAGTGCTTTTTGATTTCCCTAATCAAGGCAGGGGTAAGGTGGTTTCCGGGCCGACGCTCGTCACTTTAGATGAGCAGGTGGATATTTTGCGCGAGGTGATTAAAGCTACCGGCACCAATAATAGCGTTTCATTATGCGCGGCTAGCTGGGGAGGGATAATTGCTATGGCTTTTGCCGCACGGTATCATGACCGGGTAAAGCAATTATGCCTGGCGAGCCTGGGAACCAAAGCCAATGATGCAATGGTTAAGACGATCAAGAAAGGTTTTGCCGTAGATCCGAAAAACCGGCAAAAAATGGCAGATATTTTAATCGATAGCTTTGGCCAGAATCTTCCTAAAAATATTAAGAACAAAATCATCAGCCAGTTTCATTCGATGAGCCAGGAGAATTTGAATGCTTTTTATGAGCATGGGCTGGCCGTGGTCTCGACTAAAAAAATAGGGGACCTGATTAAGCTTTCCGATATCCGGGAAAAGACATTTTTGATTTACGGAGAAAAAGACACGATCATCGACCTTGAAGATGTTAAATTTCTTTCTTCCCAGATCCCTAATTGCCAGGTGAGGATCATCAAAGGCGCCGGGCATTTTCTGCACATGGAGCAGGTAGATATTTTTGATATTTATGCCGATATCCTTCCGGTGCCGCCTCTTTCAGATAAATAAAGCTGACAATCCGAATCTTTTCTTA
>JAZDLL010000018.1:0-15328 GCA_043802105.1 Candidatus Omnitrophota bacterium | reverse complement strand
TTCTTCATTTCCACACATGCCGTCGCTATCTAGAATATACAAATCCTCACCCTCTTGGTTCTGGCCGGCCAGAGCGGATATTGAGCAATATTTGTTGTATTTTGGATTATCGGTGACTAGAAAAAAAGCGCTGCCTTCGGCAGGTACGCATTCCGGGTTTTTAGAAAAATTAAAGGGTTTGATTTTGCCGTCGGATGCAACCTTTATTTTTTGGCTGCAGATATATTCCATTACCTTACCGGTTTGATCTACGCTGCCGACTAAAATATATTCACATCTTTTTTCTTTAAGCCAGGACTCCGCCAGGATAATTGCCTGATGGAAGGAATTAGCAAATTGCGTCATGGTTAGCGTCGGTCCGCGAGTTTGCAGGTTTAAAGCAATGTAGGAAGCCGCAGCATTATGCACCGAATGTGAAAACAAAGTCGGTGAAACTGCGCGGTCGCCGTAGGTTAAGATGTCATCCAGAAAACTAAAAGTGGTTACATGGGGGCCTAAAGCCGTAGCCAGAATAATTCCTAGCCGCTGCTTGTTTTGTTCGGGGATACCGCTATCAGCTAAAGCATCGTAGGCAGCCAGGATAGCCATTTTGCTGAAATTATCCGCGCGCCGGTCTTCTTTAAGTACATGTTTATCTGCGATGGCTTCGGTGGGGACCCGATAAGCTGCTGTACCCGACGCTAATTGGCACCTGGCGTTAATTGGTATGGCGCCAGTGTCACCTAGTGGTGAGTTTTGCGTCGGTGTCCGCCAGGTGGCGGAATCTGGCATAACCCAGCCGTCAATTAAGGCTTTTTCTAAGTTCGCCAAGCCGCGTCCACGGTTAAAAACTATACCCAGGCCAGCAATATACATTTTAACTCCTTGACACCCCGCGCTAATTTGTATTGCGCGGGTGTCCGCCAGGTGGCGGAAATTAAATGTCGTGTCTCCTAAAGATTAGTGCTGAATTGTTTCCGCCAAAAGCCAATGATGTTGAAACCGCATAATTTCCGTTGATCGGTGTTCTTTGGTTAACCGGGGCAATGCCGATCTGTGGATCCAAATTTAAAAAACCCGGGCTGGCCGGTATCCAGCCATCCCGTAATCCTAAACAGGTAAAAATTGCCTCTAGGCCGCCGGCTGCGCCTAAGGTATGGCCGGTAAAGCCCTTAGTGGAAAGAAATTTAACCTTTTGGCCAAATACTTTAGCTAAAACTTTTCCTTCTACCAGATCATTATCCTTAGTGGCAGTACCGTGGGCATTTACAAAGTCAACGTCTTTGGGTTGGATCCCCGCCTCTCTTAAGGCTTGTTCTAATGCTTGCTCTAATCCGCTGCCATCCGGCCGGGGAGCGGTTAAATGATAGGCGTCTGCAGCTAAGCCGTAGCCTTTAAGAAACAATAACGGAGTTTTTCCCCTCTGGCGGGCGCTGATTTCTTTTTCCAGCACAATGATTCCGGCTCCTTCTCCGAGATTCAAGCCTGCGCGATTACGGTCGAAAGGTGCGCATAAATCCTTACTCACTACGCTTAAGCTACCAAAACCATCCAGGGGAACGCGGTTTAATTCATCCGCTCCACCGGCGATCACCAGATCGCAGTAATCATTGCGCAACCAGGATAATCCTACCCCAATAGCATCTGTTCCGGAAGAGCAGGCGTTAACAATTGTGGTACATAAATTAGTGCGCATTTTTAAAAATTTACCCACGGCCTGCGCCAAATTGCTTTTTAAAAAACGCTCCACCGAAATCAACGGAGCGTTTCCCTGAGTGCGGTACTGGTCATAAAAATCCGTATCATTTAATTGGCTGGCCACCGTGGTGCCTAAACAGATACCTAACCGTAAATTACCAAAACCATTTTCAAATCCAGCTTCGCTGATTGCTTCGTTAGCAGCAACTAAAGCCAAGTTTAAAGTACGCATAGCCTCAGGTGCAAAAGAGGTAAAATTATTGACCTGGAAAACCGGATAGTTAAGTGTGGTTTTAAAGAGGGTAAGCGCTCCGCCGTTTCGCCTGCCGGATGCAAAGTTTTGCAACGTTTCGACAACATTATTTCCGCCGGCAGAAATTGCGCCTAAGCCGGTGATGGCAATATCTGTAGGAGGCATAAGCAGAATTTATTTTTTTTGGTTTTCGTAGATATAGTTGGCTAAGGTATCCAGGGAATAGAATATTTTTTTTCCCTGGCTCATGTCTTTTATTTCTATTCCGAAATTACGCTGCAACAAGACAACAATTTCAACGGCGTCCAAGGAATCCAGGCCCAAGCCTTCGCCAAAAAGTATTTCATCGTCTTTAATATCTTCAGGTACCACATCCTCTAATGAAAGATGACTGACCAGTAGTTCTTTTAATTTTTTGCGGATTAATTTTAATTCTTGTTCTTTATTGTCTGCCATACTTGCCTCCTGTTCTTAGAAATTCGAGTGTTAATTTTTATTCCAAACATCGTGAAACAAAAAACACTGGTACGGATATTGCCCAACATATTCATTTAGTATATCAGCAAACTCCTGAACGTAAATCTTTAGCTGTTGGCGTTTATCCTTACCGCTATTATAGCGCGGATATATAATATGTGAAACATCTACAATATATTTATTTCCGCCAAGCTTTGCGGATAATAATACCACTACCGGGCAGTTGCTGCTGGCGGCTAAACTAAAAGCGCCAAAAGGAAAATAGGCCTGGTTTTTTAAGAAGGAGGTTTCCAGGGCTTCGAAACCGTATTTACGATCACCCATAATGGAAACAATATTGCCTTCTTTTAAAACCTGCATGGCCTCCACCACTCCTCCTAAATACCCATCCGGCGAAATAATTTTAATAAAGCTATCTTGGGCGTCAATATTTAAGGATTCTTTGACTGCCGCGTTATCCTCGGGCCGCATGACCAGGTATACGGGTTTAGCCATTTTTTTTAAAGTGGTCAGGGCAATCTGCCAATTGCCGACGTGGGCGGTTAAAAGCACAAAACCCTTACCTTTATCGGCCAATAAGCTGCTTAATTGCTGGAAACCTTTAAGCTGAATATCAAATAGGTTTTTTCCTGAAAGAATGGCTGCACGGTCAATTAACTGCTTGCCCTGGCTGATAAATAATCGGTATACCCCCCACCGCAGTTTCCAGAAATTTGCGGTTGGGAATCTTCTTCGAATATAGCTTAAGGCGTTGGAAACCGCCCGCTGATCGAAAATCAGATAATGTAAACAAACTAAGTATAATAACGCATAAGCGCCGGGTAGCCCTAGAAATTTTAAAAGGACCCTAAAGAACCAGAATCCCAGCCGGTTACCTCTTCTTCTAGTATTTATCTTGGCGCAACTAGGAGGATTCAGCATTTCTGGGCATCCTTCCTTGGATGGTTTTAGCGGTAAAATATATAATTATAACTGCCACCAGCGCTAAAATGGGGGCAAGAATTAAGGAACCCAGAAACCACTCCCAGATTCTTGCGGGGATCGAGCCGAAAACTGCTTTCCAGGAGATATCGGTAAGCCATTTTCGGTAAAGCATAAAATGCCCCAGTTCGATACAGGCCAGCGGCACAAAAGGCGGCATACATAAGTTTTGAATACTTAAAGCCATAATTTTATTCAGGTGTAGCCGGGTGCTGACATAAAGAATTGCCAGTATATGAATTGAAATTAAAGGTAAAACACCCAAAAAAATACCCACTCCGGCCGAGCTGGCCAGTCCCAGGGGAGTGGCGTTCTCTTTAAGTAAGCCCTGGATTAATTTTACAGGATGCCAGAAGATATTTATCGGTAGGGCAGTTTTTTTTAAAGGCACTACTTTGGGGTAAGGTATGGGCATCAGCCTGCGGGCCAGCAGCCGGGTGTGCATTAGGCCGATACGCAGATTATCGAGTAAAGGATGAAAGCTAGAAACCCGTAAATTTGGCGCAGGATAAAACACTTGAATGGGGACCTCCTTTATTTTTAGTCCTGACCAGCAAGCGCGGATTAAAATTTCAGTTTCAAAATCGTAATAATCTCCGCTGGTTTTAATTTGTGAGATATATTTTACCGGGTAACTGCGAAATCCGCTCTGGGTGTCGCTAATTACTACGCCGGTTTCTA
This sequence comes from Candidatus Omnitrophota bacterium, assembly GCA_043802105.1. Taxonomy (GTDB): domain Bacteria; phylum Omnitrophota; class Gorgyraeia; order Gygaellales; family Profunditerraquicolaceae; genus UBA6249. The sequence continues at coordinate 11,259 of JAZDLL010000018.1, read as the reverse complement.
AGCGTAACCAAAAGTTTGAAAATGCCCGGCCGAATTGGCTTTTTTGCGGAATGCTCTTTTGTTGGAAGTTGCGGCAACCGATAATGATGGCGGGGTCATGATTATCTAGCTGTGAGATAAACTTATTAATATCTTCCGGATAATGCTGGCCATCGGCGTCGATGGTTAACATAAAACTGCCTGCCTGCTTTTGGATAAAATCTAAAGCCGTGCGGATGGCCTGGCCTTTACCCAGGTTTTTGGGATGTTTTAAAACCTGAATATCGGTGTTTTTAAATAACCCCTGGATATCTACGTCAGTAGAGCCATCATCCACCACCAGCACATGCTCAAGATATTTACGGCAGCCCAGAGCCATCTCTTTAATGGTATTTTTATTATTAAAAGTAGGAATTACGCACCAAATATCTAAATTTTGCCCCAAATTATTTATCGACATTTTGTTTTTTACGGTTGCGTTTGGCGTTACCGGGGATAAGCATCTCCCACAGCGAACCGGAATAACCTAGCTTGTGTAAAAAGGCCAGGCTGCTATCTAAGGCATCCGGAGGGAAAACGCAATTACGAATACCTTTAAAGGCCAGGGTTAAGGTCTCCTCTAGCCATTTTCTGTCCATTCCCGGAGCAATATAATAAACCGGCTCCAGCAAATCCTGCCGGGCTCCGATCAGGCCCTCTTCGACCGCCAACTGTGCTAAAGGCGTTTTGGGTAAAATACGGATGCCCATAAAAATAAAAGCAGCGGTTTTGGTTAAACTCTTAATATTATTGATCCCCTCGATCACCGTTTCCCGGGTCTCTCCGGGGCAACCAAACATAAAATAGTGTGCGGTGGCAATATTATATTTAGCAAAAAGCGCGTTGCATTCGATAATCTCTTTAAAGAGAAAAGATTTGCCTAGTTTTTTCAAGGTAGTGTCTGAGCAGGCATCCGCTCCGATCTCCGCGGCCTTTAAGCCGGTTTCTTGCATTAAAGCGACAGCAGAATCATCCAAGCCGCTAGGTTTAAAAAAGGCGGTCCAGGGGATATTAATTTTACGTTTTTTCATTTCGGCCAGCAACTTAAGATAATTACCGGCATCATCGTTAAATACTGAATCGGTGAAAAATATATATTTTGCCCCGAAGTTGTTAATTAAATTTTCAATATCATCGACTACCGCTTGAGTATCGCGGGTGCGGATGTGGGGGCCTTCCAGAATCGGATAAGAACAGTATGCGCATTTATGCACGCAGCCGCGTTTAGTTTGAACGCTGGCAACATTGCCGCTTTTAAGATAAAATTGCATTATTTCGGTGTCATAACAGGCTGAGGGAATTTGTTTTGAGAATAGTTTAGGCGCAGAGCCAATGATCTTTTCTTGCGGATAGATCCCTTTACTCGCCCGGTCAATAAAATCAACGATTAAAGATTCTCCTTCCCCCATGATTCCATAATCTGCGCTCACTTTATCTAAAATTGTTTCCGGCATAATGGAAAAGCCTGAGCCCCCTAAAATTATTTTTGCCGGGCTTACTTGGCGAATTTCCTGCACAATATTTTTTACGGTATCAATATAGCGTTGTTCATTAAGTAAATTAACGTTATCGATATTACGGATAGATATCCCGATTATTTCAGGCTCAAACTCTTGGATAGCGCCAGTTAATTTTTCTATTGAGCGGCCGGCGGCCAGAAAATCAAATTGTTGTACTGGGTGTCCGGCGTTTTTAAGGCTGGCGGCGATCATACTTAAGCCCAGCGGGTAAACTGAGTAAGGGGTATTGGCGACATTGGATGAAATCAAAAAAACTTTCATGGCTGTTTTTTGCCCCATTTAGACCGGTCTCTTAACGCAGGGCCAGAATAGGTGCCGTCCAGTTTCTCTTTTTCGATGACTTTAAGGTAAAGTTTAGCCATTTTTACTTCCTTGCCAAAACCCGCATAAAAAGTATTCCAGGCATATTCGTACATTTTTTGCAGCGCCTCCGGGCTCATTAACGCCGGCCTATAGACTACTTCGCCTCCGGTATAGTTGATCCAGTTATTATGCAGGATGCGCCCTTCTTTTTCGAATTGCGCTCTGATCGGGGTATGCGCAAAAGGAGTAAGAATAGTGAATTCCGCCAGGTCTAATTTGATATCCAGAAGAAAATCTACCAGGCGCTTGATGTAGTCTTCATCATGGTTATCCATACCTAAAATGATCGTGCCTTCTACTCCGATCCCCCGGTCTTGTAGACGCTTAACTTTTTTGCGGATATGCTCAGAGGTATCCACCACTGCCTGATAAACATACCAGCAACCGGCCTTAGCCGCTAAGTCTAGAATTTCATCCGTATCTTTTATCGGATGCGAGACCCATTTTTTCTTTAAAGGCGTAATCGCTTTAAACAGTTCCTTTTCCCATTGGTCATCCTGAGCTAAAGAGTTATCCACGATAAATAAGCGGTTGTTCTGGATGCTCGCTAACTCTTTCACCACTAAATCAATCGGCCGTGGCCGGAATTTGCATCCGCCTAAATACGGGGTGCAGCAAGGAAAACAGTTAAAACGGCAGCCGCGCGAAGCATGGACCAAATCTACCATTTGCACGCCGCGAAAATTATATAAAGGCCGTTTTAAAATATCCCTGCGGGCCGTACCGATTAAATTGGTGTCCGGAAAATTATTTAGATAATTATAAACTTTTTTTAAATTTCCTTTTTTAAAATCTGCGATTACCTCCTCCATCCTGCCTTCGGCTTCACCTAAAAATACGCTATCCGCACGGGCCAAGGTTTCTTCATAGTGTAGCATGGTGGCAATTCCGCCAAAGAGAACTTTTTTACCTCTTTGCCGGTAGCCATCGGCAATCTCCCAGGCGCGCGGCATTTGGCAGGTCAACATTACCGAGAGGCAAATAAAATCCACCTCTTCATTAAAATCTAGCGGTTCGACATTCTCATCGCAAAAAGAAAGCTGAATCTCTTTAGGAATAGCGGCGGCAAAACAAACCGGGCCATGCGGAGGCAGGTTAAACTCCGGTTGATTTTTTAATTTCGGCCACTTTGGGTAAATTAGCTTTAGTTTCATTTAGATTTTTGTAGTATATAACAAGTTGCCTCTTTAGAACTGGCATTAACTAGAATTAAATTTTTGTCGGATTCGTTTTTAAGCATACTTAAAGCGTACTTTAGAGATGCTTGTTCTGGATTTTTGGTAAACCCCAAGTAGAGGAGTTTACCGGTTAAACCGAAATGTATGGCCGCTTCAGCTAAAGGACTGGATGGTAAGGTATAAATAAACAGATTTCCCCGCGCCAGGATCCTTCCGTTAGCCATGTAATCGTTAAAATAGGCCAGGTTAGCCTTAAGTGCTGCGTCAGAGTTGGTGCCTAGAAGGCTGATCTTCTGTTTTTTTCCTTGAGCATAGGCTAGCTTTGCGTCATAGAGAGCCAAGGCAATGCTGATCACGGCTAGCTTGGAAACTGCATCAAAGCGCAGAAAATTTGCAACCGGATATTTCAAGATATCCGGTTGTAAATGGCTAAACAGGGAATTTAGATCAGAGTATCCCTGTTGCAGCCGTTGTTTTTGGCAACCGTACTTATCTTGGGTTATCCACCCTGTTCCCTTAATCATGATCTTAATTGAATTTCTGTTTATTTGCTTCCCAATCTTTCGATTACGGCTTTGGCTATATTTTGATTTAGCTTGCGGGCAGCGTTAATCCATTCTCGCCCGGAATACGTAGAGTCATCTTTGGATAGAATTGACTTTACGCCATCAACGAAAAGTTCATAGTGAATTTTAAGTGCAACACCTCCCGCGCCATAACCTACAATTATACGCGCGGCTTTGCTGCCGGGGCGATATTCGGTAATTTTAACGGTCAACAGGTAATTATTGGGCTGGGGCGTATAATCTTGGCGTTTTTCGATGCGTTTAGCCTGGTAGCCGGATTTTTCATAGCGGGCAAATACTCTTACCAGGTCATTGTCCATCCAGTCGCTCAATCGTTCTTGCGACTTAGCTTGACGATCATTAAGGGTTGAATTTACTCCATTGTCAAAGAGAATGCAGATAGTTGTTGGAGCGCTTATCTCGGCGGCTCCTGCCGGATAAACAAAACCAATAATAAATGCCACCACGAAAAACACAGTTACCATGATTATTTGTTTCTTCATTCTTCCTCCTCCTTAGTTAAGATTCTTTAATATTAAAGCGGCGTTGATTCCGCCGAATCCGCAGTTGTTCAGCAGGATCGTAGATTGTTTTAATTTTTTAGCTAAAGGGCTTACCCAGCCGGCGGCCAGAGGATCAATATTTTTTAAGCCTACTGTGCCGGGAATATTTTTTTCTTGCTGTACCTTTAAGGCCAGAATCGTTTCAATTAATCCTGCCGCCCCTAAGGTGTGCCCAGCGCCCCCTTTGATCGAATAAACCGGAATAGTTTGATGTTTAAATATATTTTTAAAAGCGGACAACTCCATCGCGTCGTTGTAAAGGGTGCCGGTACCGTGGCTAGAGATGCAACCGATCTGGCCTAAAGCTACCTTGGCCTTTTTTAAGGCATCGGCGATGGCCTGGGTCAAGCCTTCACCCTTACGCGCCGGGCCGGTCATATGGTTAGCGTCACAGCTTAAACCCCATCCGGCAACCGCAGCTAAGGGGCGCCTTTTTTCTTTTTTAGCCCGGGCCTGGCTCATTAAAAGTATAAATCCGGCAGCTTCCCCCAGGGATAAGCCACTGCGATTTTGATCAAAGGGTTTGGCGCTATCTTTATCCAGAGCCATTAATGCACAAAAGCCGCTAAAAACAAATTCACTTATCGCATCAACCGCCACTACTAAGCAGCAGTCAATCTTGCCGTTTTCAATGATTCTGGCGGCTTCAGCAATCGCTGTGCTAGAAGAGGCGCAAGCGCAAGAGATAAGCATGCCTTCATTTTTAATTTTGGTTAAAGTTTTTACTTTTTTTAAAAGACTACTTAGTTTGGATTCTTCTGGTTTATGGGTTCTATTAATGATAGCTTTTTCCAGCAAATCAATTTCACCAACGGTAGTGGCTAAGATCAAAAAGGCGTCTTTAGGAATTACGGTTAAAGCTTTAGGTAAAATAATTTTTAACATTTGCATCGCTAAAGATTCCGATTTTAGCGAATCTAGTTCTGAAATTGTGGCAGCATTGTGCCAGGTGAAAGCGTGGGTAGAAAAACGTTCTACTTTAGCTACAGCGCTTCTTGCGGATAAAATTCCCTCCCAAAGAGGATGAATACCCCGGCCATAGGCAGTGATCAAGTCGTAATTGGTGATTACTGCTTTTATTTTAGGCATTTAAATTTACCTTTTTTCCAGTTTTTACGCAACTGTTCCAAAATCTTAGGAGTGATAATGTGGGGCTGTTTATTTTTAACGTCGATAAACATTTGTACACTATAACCCCGCGTGGCAATACTTCGGTCATCCTTGATGATTACGTATTCAGTATGCAGCCTTGCTCCTTCGCTCCAGACGTAGGATGCGCGTACTGTGAACTCTTCGTCTAGATAAAGCGGTTGATAGTATTCGGCATGAAATTTGATAATCGGAGCGCTTACTCCTAAGCTAAAGTAATCTTTAAAAGATAAGCCGCAGCGCCTTCCTAGTTCGGTTTGGGCCTGCTGAAAATAACCAGGGTATTGGCCAAACCAGACTACCCCCAGCACATCTACTTCATTAAAGCTGGCTCTTCTTTTAATTTCAAAGCTGATCGGCATAGGTGCCCCGGGTATTTTTTCAAAAAACTCTGGTTTCTTTTTTCGCATCGGGTTGCCCTTTCTTACTATTTTGTATTAAACATACCTTGCCCATTGCGGGGAGAGGTCAATCAAGTATATTTATCCTTAGCTGTAATTCAGCTACTTTTTTACTTTCACAACTTACTTTTACCGTAACGGTAGATTCGGTGGTGTTTTTGGGGTGTTCTTCTAGATTAAAGATTAGCTCCTGGTTAAAAGTTACCGGGGCAAAAAACTTGGCGAGAATAATTTCAGCCAGTCTTATATTCTTATGCTTGCGCTCCTCTAAAACCAGCAAGGCGGCCTGGATTTTGCAAACTCCCGGCAGAATCGGTTTGTTCGCAAAATGCCCTTTAAAGCCGATGAATTTCTTTGAAAAAACAAACCGCGCGCTGGTCTTAAGATCGCTCATTGGCTCGATGGATTGCAGGCTGGATTTAATTTCTTGACGCAATTTGCTCATTTAACGGACCTCTTTTAAACGAATGATTAAGTTGTAGCCAAAACGGTGGTGCTTTAAGATCACCTCTTTTGGATAAAGCTTACCCTGATCTAGGAGATAATTATAATAGAAAACGCTCCAAAGTTTACGATTTTTTTCAGAATAATTCTTTTCAATCAACCAGTGTTGGCTTGCGGCAAAAACGTAATTCAATTGCCCGGCGCCGCTGGGCTGGCTAAAGATAATCTTATATTTTTCTTTTCTCACCTTAGCTTCCCGGTTAGGAAGCATATCAAAATAGATCCTGCGGATATCTTCCCCCACTGCCCGGGGCAGGTCCCCTCTTTGCAGGAGTTCTTTTAAAACAAGAGTTGGCTTAACCTCCTGGCGGTTTCCGGTTAGCTCAAATAGTTTGACTCCCATTGGATTAAGGCAGGAAACTTGGAAGGTGTTATTTTCCAGATCCAGCTGGGTGTAGCCTAAAGCTGAGAAACTGTGCCATTTATATTGAAAAACGATACTATTGATTACTTCTAATTTCTGGGCCAGATCCCCGGCGAACTTTTGGCGCATATCTTCCGGGTTAACATTCTCCAGAGCGACGTAATCAATATTTTTAAAAGGGATACTACTGCAGCCGACGCTGCTTAAAATGATCAACAACAGTAAGATTAATTTAAACCGGCAGATCTTCATTTGTCTTCCATAATCTATAAGCAGCAGGAATAATCCATAGGCTGGACAGATAGCCGGATAAGACTCCGGTGACCAGGGTTACCCCGATAGAAAACAACACCGGATGTTGAGCAAATAAAAGCACTCCTGCGCCAATCAACGTAGTTAATGCCGCTAAGGTAACGGCAGCCACGGTCCCGGTCTGGTATCTATATTTACAATAATACACCATAAACATTCCATAGTCACTGACAATCCCCACGACCACCATGGCGGCGATCACGCTAGGAATATTTAAAGCTAACCCGGCTAAGTGCGTGACACCGGTAATTAAGGCTAAAGCGGTAGCTACCGGAAGCATGGCCAGAGCGGTTAAACGCAAGTTTTTTAATAATATAAAAGTTAAGCCGATGGTAGCAAACAGCGCTAAAAACCCTAGAAATAAAAATTCTCCGCTTAGCGCCCGGGAAACTTGCCGGGAAAAGTTTTTCCGCGAGACTAAAAAAGTACCCGGGTAATTATTTTTGATCTTGGATAGCTTAAGAACATACTCATCCTGATCCGGAAAAAATGATAACATTTGATAGTAGGTGTCTTTTTTTAGCACAAATTGCTCTTTTAATTGGTCAAAGAAAACCAGGTTTTTAGGTTCCAGCTCTACACTAGCGGGGGCAGATAACTGTTGGATAAAAGGCCTAAAGGCATCGTCGGAGAAATTATAGGGTTGCCCGTATTCCAGCAGCATTTCTTGAAACTCTTTTTTCTTGGGTTGGCTCCAAAATTTATCCCAGGCTTCTAAATTTGCCTGGCGTTTAGCCATCCCCGGCCAGATAGAGGCAATACTGTTAAAATTATCTTTGCCAATGGCTTTTACGGCAGCCGCGTAGACGGCGTCATTAAGTTCATAGGCGCCTTTTAAGGAGGTGGCTGAGATTACCAATACTGCCGGTAGATCTTTAGCTCCCCAAATTTGGTGGAATTCCTCTTCGCTTTTAGCAACCTGTTTACCGGCACCGTCAAATTGTGTAATATCGTTATTAAATTTTGAACGCATGCCCAACCCCAACATTATAATTATCAGTATGCTCCAAGAGATTAGCCAAAGATGGTCGGGGATATTGAGATTAAATTTTTCTGCGAGCTGCTCTTTAGTTTCAACGGCCACCTGGCGTTGCATTTTAGCCGCAGGCTCTGCTTTTATAAAATGCGGAAGAATAAACAGCGCAAAACCTAAACATAAAATAATCGTAAAATTAGAAAAGAATGCTAACTGATGATACCCCTTAACGCTAGAGCAGAAAAATACGGCAAAAACGCTAATCGTGGTCAAGGCTCCGAAGACTACGGGTTTTATGATCTTGTGTAGGGTTTGCGGGCTATTACCGGCTTTACGCACAGCCAGGTAAACATAGATTCCGTAATCAATAGTAATGCCGGCGATCACCGTGCACAGGCCGATGACAAAGTAGGAAAGGCTTTTAAAAACCAGAAAAGCAGCGCAGGTAGAGATGAGTACTGCCCCTAACGGCATGATAAAGATAATGATCGCCCGCCAATCACGGAAAATAAATAAAAATAAGAGCAAAAAGCCTAAAGCCGCGATTACCGAGGTAAACCAAATATCTTTTTTAATGATCTCTTCGTTTTTTACCGTATGCATATGGCCGGCGATAATCTCACCGCTAATATAATCAGGAAGATGGCTTAGTTTTTCCTGCAGGTAATTAACAATTTTACGACTGCCAAAGCCGTCAGTTAACAACACTGAGGTTTTAATAATGATTATGGTAGCGCGTCCATCCGGGCTTACAAAGTGGTTGTCCTTAAAAGTTACCTGGTAACCTGAAGCTTGGGAGAGTTTCTGAATATTACTTAGAATCTCTGAACTTAAATTTAGCGGATCAGCGCGTAAAAAAGGCATCATCCAGGAACTTCCCGGGGCTAAGCTCTGCCGGTAGATAAAGCCCAGGCGTTCTTTAATGCCCAGTGGGTTAATTAGATTTTTTAGTTTAATTAGAGATTCGGGGCCTAAAAGTTGCGGGGAATACTGTAAAAAAAAAATCATTTCCTGCATAAAGTTAGCTCCGGAGATATTGCCGATCACCTGTTTGACTAACTTTGCACCCGACGCTAATTGGTACCTGGCGCTAACTGGTATGGCGCTAGTGTCACCTAGTGGTGAGTTTCGCGTCGGTGTCCGCCGCGTGGCGGAAATTGAATCAATTAATTGATCGGTAGCCAGGATTAAATCATCGACGGAATGCTTTTGGTCATTAAGTTTTAGGGAGATGACCAGCTTATCCGAGAAATTAGATTCGCGTAAAAAACTCATGGACTGCTGCACTTGGCGATCCGCCGGCAGCATGAGTTCGATGTTGTTATTGTATTTAATGAATTTTAAGCCAATCAGGCAGCCTAAAATCAGCAGGCAGAGTAAGACGGTGATTAATCTTTTATGCGTTTTTACCCCGCTATTTATTTTAGTTAAAAAATTAAAGTACATCGGCTTTGACCTCCCAAGCCTTAGGAGAAATCTCTTGGTTCAGCTGAGCATCAATAAAGGTTAGTAAAGTGCTATCGGCGCTTTTCTCCAGGATGCTGATTTCTTTAATGTACTTTTGATCGTCTTGAAAAAGAACAGTTACGCGCTGAATAAAATTGGCGGCTACGGATTTTTCTTTAGGTATAAATTCCAATTTTAAGGGTTGTTGACTGATCAAGTTAATCTGGTAATCCCCTTGCATGGATTTATAGCTGCCCGAAAACCAATTCTGCATCTGCTGGATGGCCACTTGAAAACTGGGATTTTTAGCCAGCGACACCGACTGAACCTGGTCAGTATCCTGGTCCCATTGGCTAATATAACTGCCACGGATAACTAAAGAGTAACGTAAAGGTGTAAAAACCCGCCAGGAAAGCATTCCGGGTTTTTGAATAAAAATTTTTCCTTTTAAGATAAGCTTTTGTTTGAATAATGCCAGATTCTTTTCCTGGATAAAATCAGTTTGAATGGTTGAAACTTTAGACATCTTTTCCTGTAAAGTGGTCAAAATAGCGTCCATTTCAACAGCAGCAGTCTGGGCATAAAGACCAGTAATGCTCAGACAAAAAAATAATAAAAAGATCAATCTTTTCATGGTTTCTTCTTATTCTCCCAAACCTTTACTTCTCCTTGGGCTAATAGATCTTGGCCTCGGAAAACCTGGCCTTTAAATATTCCGAAATCCCCGAAACGCGCGTATTTTAGAATGGAGATAGTCAGGGTATCGCCGATATGCGCCGGCCCGTAGATCTCTAAATCTTTGGCCCCCAGCAAAAATCCATCTACAACTTGGCTGGTTACACCTACCTGTTTAAATCCGGCCTGGGCAGCAATACTTTGGGCAATCAGCTCTAAGTAAGCAGTCTCATCCAGAGTACCATCATCCCGCACAAACAACATATCATTAGAGATGGTCACGTTAACATTTGCTGTGCGCTCTCCTATGCTTATCAGCGTATCAATAATTTGCATGGGTGGTTGCTGTGGTATAAGCCGGCTTACCGATACCGGTAGATGCACAATCTCACTTTGATGCTCAATATTATTCCAACATAACGGATCAGAAGCCAGGTAATCCCCGGTTATCTGATAGGCAGCTCCTCGGCAACCGTAACAATTATCGGTTTTATCGCACTTTCGGCAAGGACCTTTGATATTGGCCCGGTAATTTCTTAATTCTTCAATTACTTCGCTTTCTTTAATGATTTCTGCAAGTTTGCGCTGGCGGATATTGCCTAGCGGAATATTTATGCCCACACAAGGTAAAACATACCCCTGGGAGTTAAGCAGGCAGGAAAATTGATGGCGTAAACATTTTATCCCGATGAGCGGCGGCTGGGGATCCCAGAGGATTCCGTATTTATTGTGGTCAACTTGGCTGATCTTAAAAAAAGTTTCTTTTAATTTTTGCGAATCTACATGCAGCCATTCATTTTCCCGGCCTTTTCCTTGAGGAGTAATGATTTCAAAATAAGGGTCAATTCCTTGCTGGCGCAGCCACTCCCACATCGGAATGATCTCTTCAAAATTCTGCTGGCAGATAATGGTACTTACTCCCAGGCGCTTAGGTTTAGTAGGAAATCCCGCGCGTCTTAAGTTATTAAAAGCTTCCTGAATAATTTTATAGGCGCCTTTTTTTCCGGCCAGAGAATCCTGAACATCCTCTTTACGGCTGTTCATTTTTAAAACTACCAGCACTCCCAAATCAAATAACTGTTTGGCAACTTCCGGAGTAATCCCAAAGCCATTAGTAAACATCTCTACATCCAGGTTTTCTGCGCGGATAAATTTAAGCATTTTTAGGGCTTGCGGATAAAGCATGGGCTCACCGCCTAAGACAATGATTTTTTTAACCCCCAT
>JAZDLL010000013.1:0-5700 GCA_043802105.1 Candidatus Omnitrophota bacterium | reverse complement strand
GCTACAATCATGCCCCGACCTCTTCTAAAATTAACTCTTCGATTTTTCTTTTAGCGATTTTACAGCGCCCTACGGCATTCGCCATCTGATCGCCGATATAAATTTTAATTAACCGGATATTTTCCTGGGCCAGCGGAATTTTTACTTTCTCAAAAAGATTCACTCTTTGGGTAGTGACCCGCAGCTCCTGGCGCAAAATATTGGCGCCTCTCTGGCGCACTAAAATCTCTTGATTCAAAACGATCATTTCTCTTAAGGCCTGGATGGCGGCATCCAGCCACAAAGGCATCAGAAACAAATCATAATCCTGTTCCCCAAATTCTACCGTATCCAACACCGGAATATCCACCCCGGCGATATTTTTTAAGTGCGTGATTATTTTTTCTGTTTTCAGAAACAGTTTAATCTCTACCTGCGTCTGGGCCAGTAGGCCGGCCCAGGAATAGGCCACCTGACTTTTTTTAATCAACGTTTGTTTTGTCTCCTGAAGGATGGCGTTTTGCTGTAGAATTTCTAACTGTAGCTGTTGTTTCTTTAATTGCAAGGTGGGTAAATAACGCTGGAATTGCTTTAAAGCATCGCGCTGCCTCTTTAATTCACCTTTGGTAAGTTTAATCTTTGCCATTATTTTTCGGCCAGAACTGCTGAATAATAGAAAGTTTTATTCCGGTTTCCTCAGGAGTAAAACAATCCGCCAAAATTTGCCAACCCAAATCCAGGGCTTTTTCCAGGGGGATATTCACTTTAAGCGACATCATATTTTTTTCAAAAAGCGCCCCGTATTTTAGCAACTTCTGATCCCAAGCGCTCATTTGAAAACCCATGGATTGTTTCTCCAAGGTCTCTCGATAATTGGCAAAAAGCTGAATCATCGTATCCATAATCGTACGGTGGTCAGCGCGAGTTTTTCCGTTAACCTGCTGTTTTAAACGGCTTAAAGACCCGAAGGGCTCAATCACCCCGGCTTTTAAATAAAATTGCCCTTCGGTAATATAACCGGTGTTGTCCGGAACCGGATGCGTAACATCGTCTCCGGGCATGGTAGTGGCAGAAAGAATAGTAATCGAGCCGGCGCCTTCGAAATCAACGGCCTTCTCATATCGAGCCGCCAGCTGGCTGTAGAGATCACCCGGATATCCGCGGTTGGAAGGAACCTGTTCCATGGTAATTGAGATTTCTTTCAAAGAATCGGCAAAATTAGTCATATCCGTTAATAAAACTAATACCCGCTTACCCTTTAAAGCAAAATCCTCGGCCACCGCCAGACTAATATCCGGCACCAGTAAACATTCTACGGTAGGATCGGAGGCGGTGTGAATAAAAAATATACAGCGGGAAAGTGCACCATGGGCATTTAATGTCTCTTTAAAAAAAAGATAGTCATCGTACTTTAACCCCATCCCTCCCACAATAATAATATCCACCTGCGCCTGGATAGCAATGCGCGCCAGCAGTTCGTTGTAAGGCTCTCCGGCGATGGAAAAGATGGGAAGTTTCTGCGATTCCACCAGGGAATTAAAAACATCAATCATCGGAATTCCCGTGCGGATAATTTTATTCGGGATAATTCTTTTAACCGGGTTTACTGAAGGGGCGCCGATATCAATTAAACCTTCCAAAAGAAGAGGCCCGTGATCCAGAGGCACACCGCTGCCGTTAAATATGCGGCCCAGCAAATTTTCACCGGTAGCCACGCGCATGGGGTAACCTAAGAATCTTACTTTATCCCCCGTAGCAATACCGCGGGTCCCCGCAAAAACCTGTAAAGATATTTTTTTATCATCGATGCGAATCACCTGGGCTAAAGATACCCCGCGGCGGGTAGTAATCTGAGCAATATCTAAATAGCCCACTCCTTCGGCTTCCACCGTAATCACATCACCGGCGATTTGAATAATATTAGTATAGGCTTTTTGCATGTTTATTTATCTTTCCTTGTCGATTTAGTTTCCAAAAACGCTTTAACTTGTGATTCAATTTTTTTAAACTCACTGCTATTATATTCCGCAGAATTCCAGGTGCGCATCAGCTGGCGCAAGCTTTGAAAAAAATGCAAGGCGCCGGCTTTATCTTCTAAGTTATACTGTGCATCTAATATCGCGCAAATAAATTCCAGCAAATAAATCTGCCTTTCTTTAGAAGTAGCCTCATCTACAGTATCAAAGGCATTCTGCTGTAAATAAACAAAATCGAAGAAATCCCCTTTGAGATATTCGATATAATCCTTCAAGGAAGTACCTTCCTCTCCGATGACTTTCATCATTTGAGCAATTTCATTGCTGCGCTGTAAAATCGAATGGCATTTTTCCTTGTGTTCAGGATTAACAAAACCTGCATATTTACTCCAGCTGATCAAAGGATCGATGGCCGGATATTTTCTGGCATCTGAGCGCTCGCGTGAAAGCCCATGAAAAGCGCCGACTACTTTAAGCGTGGCTTGGGTCACCGGTTCTTCAAAGTTTCCTCCGGCCGGGCTAACCGCCCCTCCAATGGTTACTGAACCGGTTGTTCCTGTACGCAACCTGACTACTCCGGCGCGCTCATAAAAAGAAGCAATGCGGCTTTCCAGGTAGGCCGGAAACGCTTCTTCTCCCGGAATCTCTTCCAAGCGGCCGCTCATCTCACGCATGGCTTGAGCCCAACGTGAAGTCGAATCCGCCAATAATAAAACATTTAAACCCATCTGGCGGTAATATTCCGCAATGGTTACGGCCGTATAAACGCTGGATTCACGGGCAGCCACCGGCATCGAGCTAGTGTTGCAAATAATTACCGTGCGATCAATTAAAGGCTTATGCGTACGCGGATCTAATAATTCCGGAAAAGTTTTTAAGGTTTCCACCACTTCTCCGGCGCGCTCTCCGCAGGCAGCAATAATTACAATATCCACCTCAGCGTGCCGACTGGTTAATTGCTGTAAAACAGTTTTTCCCGCCCCAAAAGGACCGGGGATACAATAGGTCCCCCCGCGGTTAACCGGGAACAATGAATCAATCAGTCGCATTTTGGTCACTAACGGCTCGGTCGGCCTTAATTTTTCCGCATAAGCCTGGATGGCTATCTTCACCGGCCAGCTCTGCTGTAAAAAAACATCGTGCAAACCTCCCCCGCTGTCTCTAAGCTGAGCAACCATTTGTTTTAAGTTATATTTACCCGCGGCGGCAATGCTGACTACTTCTAAGCTGCCGGAAAGCGCAAAAGGAGCCATAATATAATGTTTAAATATTTTTTCAGGCACAAAACCTAACCAGCCGCCCGCCAAAACCTTATCGCCCACTTTTACCAGAGGTGTAAAATCCCAGCGTATTTCATCAGGCAAAGCCTCAAGATAAACTCCCCGCTTAAGGAAAAAACCGCATTTTTTAGCTAAGGCCGGAAGAGGATTCTGTAAACCATCGAAAATCTGGCCTAATAACCCGGGGCCCAGCTCTACGGAAAGAAGTTCGTTGCTAAACTCCACTACATCTTTGGCCTTTAAGCCTTGGGTACTTTCATAAACCTGCATCTCGGCTCGATCCTGGCGCACGCGGATCACTTCAGCTTTTAGGCGCTCCTCTCCGTGAATAATATAAGCCACCTCATTTTGAATGATCTGCCCGGAAACCTGCGCCGTAACCATGTTGGCGTTGACTTTAATCACTTGACCGGTTCTTGTTTTTTCCATAGTAAATTTAATTTGATAATGCTGCGTTCAATAAATGTTCTTTTTCTGCTGTTTGTATTTTCTCCCAGCGCTCCAGAATTTTAAGTTTTAGCCCATAAATTAATAAATAATCAAAATCAAAATAATGGCCAAAACTTAAAGCTTCCAAAAAATTCCACCTGGCCTGATCCAAGATCTTTTCCGCTTCCAATATCGAAGTGCTGCGATAAGCGGCCATCGCCAGATGGCTAATTTCAGCCTGCGGCGAGTCCGGAAGCCGCAGGAATTTTAAAGGATCAATTTTTTTACGGGCGGCTCTGGCGCGGACTAGTTCATTTCTAAGAGCGGTCTCGAAATTAACCCACTGCTTTAAACTGTCCATGCTCTGCTCACCCAAAGAACAGCTATCTTCCTGGCAAATACTACGTAAAACTCCAAGTTCTTGTTCCGGTATTAAATTCTTACATTTGGTAAAAAAATCTTCCAAACTAAACGGCACTTTAGCGGAAAAATTAAGCATCGGCAAACTAGAAATCAAGTAGGTATAATAAGCAGGCATTTATTTGGAGTTTAAAATTTTACTTAGTTCCGGCCTCAGGCAGCTAGAGATATAATCACTCAAGGCTTGGCCGCTAAAATCAAAAATAGATTTGCCGGCATCAAAGCTAATCACAAAACCGCTCTCAATCCCCTCTGCCGATTTTAAAATTATTTCCTGCTTAGTGGCTTGGACCAATTTCTTTAAAAACCCCTGTTCCAGTTTATCCTTATCCTGTGGATTTAAAGAAACAATGATCTGGCTCCCTAAAGAAAGCGGAGCATTTTTAATTAAAGCCCCGATAATTGCCGATAAATCTTCGGCAGTCAAAGCCTGGCGCAGCTCTAGCTTAATTAACCGGTCCAGCATTGCAATAATCTCCTGCCCTAAACTAATCAACAGGTCCCGGCCCGCTTGTTTTAAGTCCGCTTGGGTAGAATCATCTAATTTTTTGGCCTGGCTATTTGCCTGTTCAATAATTATTTGGGCTTGATTTTTTGCTTCGGCAATTATCTCTTTAGCCTCCACACTTGCCTCAGCTTTTATCTGCGCAGCTTGTTTTTCGGCTGCTTGAATTCCTTCCTGCTGGATCTTTGCGATCAAATCTTTAATTTCCTGCGCCATATTATAAGTCTCCTAACAATTCTTCGGTTTTGGCAATTGGATCGGCGGCTTTTAAAATCGGCCTACCGATAACTAAAAAATCACTTCCCGCTTCTACTGCTTGTTTTACATTGGATGTACGTTTCTGGTCGCCTACCGCATCTTTACTTGATCTTATTCCGGGAGTAACAATAACAAAATCTTCTCCGCAGGCTTTCCTGACCTCCCTGGCTTCAAGCGCTGAACAAACGACGCCATCTAATCCTGAAACTTTAGCAAGTTGGGCTGCCTGAATAACTTCTTTCAATGTATCAACGCTATCCTCATCGCTGGTTAAACGTGTAACACCTACAATTAATGGCTTCTTGATACCCAGTTTCTTGGATCTTTCAACAGCTCCTTTTGCGGCAGCCTCTAGCATTGCTCGGCCACCTTTTATATGAACCGTCATCATAAACACGGGTGGAGTAATAACATCCTTGGCGCTATCGGCCATATCTGTACGTGCAGTTTCAAAAATTACCGTGGAACCAGTGAGAGTGCCAGAGGTAACTGATTGGTATACTGTATTAGGAATATCGTGAAATTTCAAGTCTAAAAAGACTTTTCCGCCTTTAGCCCCTATCATCTTTACTGCCTCTGGACCACACGCAGTAAATAATTGACTTCCAATCTTAAATGACTTTATCTTAGGATAAAGTAAGTCAACAAAATGTTTCGCTTCCTTTAATGTATCTACATCTAAAGCTAGGATAATTTCCGGAGAGCTTAATCCTGGCATGCTTTTAATCTTCCGGTAAGCGCACTTAAATTCTGCATATTATTTTTTAACATATACTGCTCTAAGCCAGCGATTATCTCTAAACTAGCTTGGGGATTAACAAAATTTGCCGTTCCTACGCTGATTGCCGCCGCG
>JAZDLL010000003.1:0-2483 GCA_043802105.1 Candidatus Omnitrophota bacterium | reverse complement strand
CCTTTAGCTAATAGCTTAATCTTTAAAAATTCCTTTGGCAAGAGGAATTTTAACCGCTGGGGCCATTCGATAAGCGTTACTGCCTCAGAATACCAATAATCCGTAAGCCCTAAAGCCGCCATATCTTTGCAAGAGCTAAGGCGGTAGAAATCAAAATGCTGTAATAAATGTTTCCCTTGATACAAGAGTAACAGAACAAAGGTGGGGCTGACCACCGCATTTTTATTAATCCCTAACCCCTGAGCGATTCCTTTAGCTAAAACTGTTTTGCCTGCGCCCAGGGAACCGGATAAAAGAATGATATCCCCCGGACTAAGATGGCCGGCGATTTTTTTACCTAGCTTTAATGTTTGATTAACTGATGAAGATAATTTTTCCATTAAAAATGACGGTAGCCCCTAAACTTAAGTTTGGAATAGCTATTTTTATAATTGATTAATCTTAAGCCGAATGCTTCCGGCATAATTTCACCGATCAGCTTAAAACGGTATTTAGTGCTCTTAATAATTTTGCTCGCCTGGTCTCGGGAGGCGGTAAAAAGCAGTTCAAACTCCTCGCCTGAGCAAAGCGCCTCCTGGCTGTTGCGGGACTGTTTACTTAAAGGAATCAGGGTTTCGTATAAAACCGCCCCCGCACAGCTGGAGTTTAAAATATGCCCTAAGTCCGCCACCAGCCCGTCAGAAACATCGATCATAGCGTTAATTTTAAAATTATTCACTAAAAATTGTGCCTCTTTTAAGCGCGGAGTAAATCTTAGATGTTTGCCTTTAATCGCGCCCCCAAACTCACCGGTAACCATAATCATATCGCCGGCCTTAGCCGCCGAACGTAAACAAAGTTTATCTTTCTCAACCAACCCCAGCATGCTCACATCAATAATCAACTTGCCGGAGGCAGAAATATCCCCTCCGACAATATTAATATTAAATTTTCGGGCAAGATTAAATAAACCTTCGGCCAGCCGGTCAACCTGAGCAACCCGCATCTTTCCAGGTAAGCCCAATGCCACTACGGCATGTGCAGGAACTCCTCCGCAAGCGGCAATATCGCTTATGGAGATCGCCAATGCTTTTTGGCCCACCAACCCAAGGTCGGCGGTTTTTAAAAAATCCACCCCCTCCACCATCATATCGCAAGTGAACAATTGATAGCTGCTTTGGTTAAACTTTAAAACCGCGCAATCATCCCCGCTGCCCTTGACCACCGAAGAGTTAACTTTAATCTCCTCCTGAAATCTTTTAATTAACCCAAACTCACCGATATCCTTTAAGCGCATTTATTCTCCTTAAAAATTTTAGAAATATTCTTTAAATAAGGCGGCCGGATAATTCCGCAATCTGTAATAATTCCGCTGATTAACTGCTGCTGGGTAAGATCAAAAGCCGGATTAAGCACTCTGGCTTTTAGCGGGGCGACATCCCGCTTAAATAGAATCTTGCTAACTTCCGCGGCTTGGCGCATTTCAATTTTAATGGCCGCTGCATTTTTTGTCTTAAGGTCAAATGTGCTGCCAGGCGCGGCAACGTAAAAGGGTATACCGTGGTATTTAGCTAAAACTGCCAGATTAAAAGTGCCGATTTTATTAGCTGTGTCGCCGTTGGCCGCAATGCGATCTGCTCCGGTAATCACAATATCAATTTCCCCGTCACGCATAAGTTTAGCGGCAGTGTTATCGGCAATCAAGGTTACATCTACGCCTTGTTGATACAGCTCCCAGGTAGATAAACGCGCACCCTGCAGTAGAGGCCGGGTTTCAGAGGCAAAAACTTTTATTTTCTTTCCTTGGGCGCAAGCAGAATAAACAACTCCCAAGGCCGTGCCATAATCAATCGTCGCCAGTATACCGGCATTACAAATGGTGAGAACCTTGCTGTGGTCTTTAAGCAGTTTAGCCCCGTAAGCGCCGATTTTACGGCAAGCTGCCATATCCTGGCGCATAATCAACTGCGCTTGCGTCAAGATTATCTGCTTAATTTTGGCGATTGGCTGCTTTTTGTTGGCTAAAGCCACCGCCGATATTCTCTCGATGCCCCAAAATAAATTTCTGGCGGTCGGCCGGGAACTACCGATATATTTTGCCGCGGCATTTAATTTCCGGCTAAACTTGCTCCAATCAGAACCCGGATAATCTTTGATCCCTAAATACATCCCTAAGCCGGCAGCTGCGCCTAAAGCCGGAGCGCCCCGCACCTGCATAATCTTGATTGCCTGCCAAAGATCTTTTAGGCGATCAATATCAATATGCACTAATTTCTGCGGCAATTTAGTTTGATCAATAATCCTGATCTTATTATTTTTCCAGTCTATTGTGCGGATATTCATATTTGCATATGTTATAAATTTTTACGGGTCCTGTCTTGGGTATTTTCTAGCGCTGACGCGCTGCGAAAACACCCAAGCCACCCGTAAAAATTATTACAAACCTATTAATCTAGCCAATAAGCTCTTCTTCACCTCAATGGCTGCCGCAGGACAGATTTCCT
>JAZDLL010000119.1:0-14248 GCA_043802105.1 Candidatus Omnitrophota bacterium | reverse complement strand
GATATCCACCAGCGGAAAAGCAAAAAATGTAGCTTTAGGGATTAAACAGGCCAAAAAGATGGGGATTAAAACTGTAGCTTTAAGCGGCGGAGACGGAGGGGATATTGTAAAACTCGCTGATGTATCTTTGGTTGTTCCATCCAAAATAACCGCCAGGATTCAGGAAGCGCACATTACTATTGCCCACATAATATGCGAAATGATCGAGCAGGAGCTTTGCCAGGAACAAAAATAGTCTCGCTTTCTAGCCTTAGAGATAAAGTGAGGCGCCTTAAGCGCAGCGGCAAGCGGATAGTTTTTACTAACGGCTGTTTTGATATTTTGCATTATGGCCATGTCAAATACCTTCAAGATGCCCGCAGTAAAGGTGATTATTTGGTGGTGGCAGTAAATAGCGATTCCTCCGTTAAGAAGATTAAAGCTAAAAATCGTCCGGTAATTGCACAAAGTGATCGTTTAAAAACAGTGGCGGCATTAGCCAGTGTAGATTTTGTGGTTTTATTTAATGCGGATAATCCCTTGCGTTTAATTAAAACGCTAAAGCCCGATGTTTTGATTAAAGGTGCGGATTGGAGCAAGCAGAGAATCATCGGCGCAGATTTTGTCTCCAGTTATGGCGGAAAGGTTCTTACCGTTAATTTAGTTAAGGGCCGCTCAACGAGTGCACTCATTGAAAAAATCGTCAGGGATTTCTCAAAAGAATAGCATCGGCCGGATAATTGATGCTAATTTAAACCGGGCTAAAGAAGGGTTGCGGGTTTGCGAAGAGATAACCCGGTTTATTCTGGATAGCCATAGATTTACCGCCCAGCTTAAAGAAGTCCGGCACAAAGTTAATCACCTGGGCAGCAAGATCTATCCGCCGGCTAAATTGCTTAAGCAGCGTAGGGCGCGCAAGGATGTAGGAAGAAGGAATTCCTGCGGGGAGCTGGAGCGGGCCAACTGTAAAGATATTTTCTGGGCTAATATTCAAAGAGTTAAAGAATCTTTACGTGTTTTAGAAGAGTTTAGTAAGCTGGTAGATGCCGGGGTGGCTTTAGGTTTTAAGCAACTCAGGTATAAAGTTTATGAAATTGAGAAAGATTCTTTTAAAAAGATCTCAGCTCTACCTGATCCTAGATAGGCCCAGGTTTACTAGGAGTTCTTTAGAAAAAATTGTTAGTTTAGCGGCTAGCCAAGAAATCGGATTAATCCAACTCAGGGATAAGTTTAGCCCTAAAGGGGATGTTTTAAAGTTTGCGCTTAAGCTGGCCAAGCAAGTAAAGTTAACTAAAACGCTCTTGATCATTAATGATTATGTGGATGTGGCGGTTGCCGCTTGCGCCGATGGAGTACATCTTGGCCAGGAGGATCTTTCTTTAAAGCGGGCCAGAAAAATACTGGGTAAAGATAAAATTATCGGAATTTCCTGTCATAACCTGGCTCAAGCCTTAAAAGCGCAAAAAGCAGGAGCAGATTATATTGGCATTGGCCCGTTATATGCTACACCCACTAAGCCGGGTTTTCGGGGCATCGGCTTAAAAGCCGTCGCAGAGTTGAAGGGCAAGATTAAAATACCTTATTTTGCTATCGGTAATATTGGCCTAGACAATATTAAAGAAATTATGACTGTCGGCGTCAGGCGGATTGCCGTATGCCGGGCGATTTTAAAAGCCGATGATGCTCAGGGGGTAGTTAAGCGGCTTTATCAGAGGTTAAGGAAAAGATGACCCAGCTGGAATGCGCCAAGAAAAATATTATAACTGCGCTTATGCGTAAGGTCGCGCATTTGGAAGGAGTCAAGCCACAAGAGCTGATGCGTCTTATGCGCTTAGGTTGGGCAGTCTTACCTTTAAACATAAATCATAAAATAAAAAAACCTTGCGCGGTAGGCAGGGGTTTATCCACCAAGGTTAACGCTAATATCGGTACCTCTACGGATGAATCCCGGATTACTGATGAAATCCAAAAGCTTAAAATTGCCATCAAGCATGGCGCCGATGCGCTGATGGATTTAAGCGTAGGAGGGGATCTTGTCAGGGTAAGAAAAGAGGTTTTAAAATACTCAACTGTGCCAGTGGGAACAGTTCCTATTTACGAGGTGGCAGTCAGAGCGCAGAAAAAAAATAAAAATTTTCTTGAATTTAACGCGGCTGATCTCCTGGAGGTTTTAAATGATCAGGCTCAGCAGGGTGTAGATTTCTTTACTATCCATAGCGGAGTAACTCAAAGCAGCTTAAAGGTGTTGGGTAAAAATAAGCGGCTGATGGGGGTGGTTTCGCGAGGCGGGGCAATTATCGCCAGTTGGATAAAATATCATCATCAAGAAAATCCTTTTTATTCGCATTTTGATCAAATTTTAAAGATTGCTAAACAATACGATGTAACCTTAAGTTTAGGCGACGGGTTGAGGCCGGGTTCGATTTTAGACGCTACGGATAAAGCGCAGATTGCGGAATTAAAAATTCTAGGCGGCCTGGCTAAGCGGGCCAGAGTCAAGGGGGTCCAGGTGATGATTGAAGGGCCCGGACATGTTCCTCTGGACCAGATAGAGAAAAATATCGCTTTAGAAAAGAAATATTGCTCGGGTGCGCCTTTTTATGTATTAGGGCCACTAGTTACCGATGTGGCTGCCGGCTATGACCATATTACTTCGGCTATCGGAGGAGCAATTGCCGCCAGCAGTGGCGCGGACTTTCTTTGCTATGTGACTCCTGCCGAGCACTTGCGTCATCCGACGGCTAGCGATGTGCGGGAGGGGGTAATTGCCTGCCGGATTGCCGCGCATGCCGGGGATTTAGTTAAACGCAGAAAATTGGCCATGGTTTGGGATAAAAATATTTCAATCGCCCGTCAGGCGCGAAACTGGAAAGAACAAATTAAGTTATCCATTGATCCGGATAAGGCTAGGGCGTATCGCTTAAGCAGTAGACCTAAGCTTTCTAGCGTGTGCACGATGTGCGGAGATTATTGCTCAATTAAATTGATGGAAGATTGTAGAACAAGGTAGGTAGCTTAAGGCACCCGACGCTAAATTGAATTGCGTCGGTGTTCGCCAGGTGGCGAATATTGCGCGGGTGCGCGTTAGGTGAAGTGTGTACCTGCCGCTTAAAGGAATTGCGGCAGTACGCAATTGTAAATTTGCGCACCCAACGCCTAGTGGAATTGCGTTGGTGCGCGCTTGGTAGCTTGCAGCACCCCGCGCTGATTTGTATTGCGCGGGTGCGCGTTAGGTAACGCGGGTGTAATTCAGTGGTAGAATGGCAGCTTCCCAAGCTGCACATGGCGGTTCGATTCCGCTCACCCGCTTGTAAAATTAGCAGCTAGCCGCTTACCGCAAGGCAGCTAAGCGGAGTAGGAATGTAATTTAATGAAAAATATAATTTTTATTTTAATGATCATTGGTTTAGCTGGCTGCACAACTGTTCCTCCCTACACCGGTCCGAGTTTACCTTTTGTTTCCGGAGAGGTGGCAGGTGTACATCATCGTGTAGAAGCCGGTCAAACGCTTTGGAGGATATCTAAGCTTTATGATGTCGATATTGATGAGATCATTCGTCTTAATCATCTACCTGAAAACGCGTCCATTGAGATAGGCCAGGTGCTTTTAATTCCCAGCCGCTTAAACCTGCAAAGTATTCCTAAAAAATCTAGCGCAGCTAGCGCAGCTGACGGAGATGATTTTATTTGGCCATTAAGAGGCAGGATAATTTCCGGTTTTGGTTTGACTTATCATAATTTGATCAATAAAGGGATTAATATTCAGGCCCCCGCCGGCTCAGATATCTTGGCCACCCGTAGCGGCAGGGTAGTTTTTTATTCCAGCAGTTTAGGCAATTATGGCAAGACAGTAATTATCGACCATGGGGACGGCCTGCGCAGTGTTTATTCCAGAATTTCAGAGATTTTTGTGCAGCCGGGGCAAAGCCTGCAAAGGGGCGCGTTGGTTGGCCGGGTGGGCTCAAGCATCAGAGATAAAAATAGCTATTTGCATTTTGAGATTCGTAAAGGCGCCATGCCGCAGAACCCGCTATTCTATTTATCATGATTAAAGACAAATTTTTTGACCGCAAAAATTATATTCAGATCTTAGAAAAGCGCGTGAGTAGCTTAAAAGAAGGCTATCGGCAGAATATTGCTATTATCGGAGATGAAAATGTCGGTAAAACCAGCATTATTTCTAAGTTTTTGGCCAACTTCTATGATCCTCGGATTATTAGCGTATACTTAGAGGTGCGGCCGGAGACGCTTGATGGATTTGCCAAAAGATTTATCGGAGCGTTACTGTATAATTTTCTTTTAAATAGCGGGTTACCTTTAAAGGAAGACCTGGATTATTTAGTGGCCAAATCTTCCCGCTACATACCGAATACTGTCTCAAGAATAAATTTTATACTTAATGAACTTTCCCGTAGGAAGAAGATCAATATGGTTGGCGAGCTGTTTAATCTTCCGGAGTTAATTCATCAGGAAACCGCCAAATTTACAGTTTTGTTTTTTGATGAATTTCATAATTTGGATGATCTGGGGGTGAAGAATTTATACCGGGAATGGAGTAAGCTGCTCATGGTGGCCAAAAACACGCTTTATTGCCTGGCTAGCTCCCGAATGTTTAAAACCCGGGTGATTTTGTCTAAACAGCTTTCTTTGTTGTTCGGTAATTTTGAAATTATTACTATTGAGCCGTTTGATATTCATACTAGCGGCCGCTATTTGGACCAGCACATCCCAGGTTTAGAGTCAAAACCGCAGCTAAAAGACTTTATTATTAACTTTACCGGCGGTTATCCTTTATATTTGGAGCTGATCGCTGACGCTTTGTCCAAAGTAGATATTCTAACGGTAGATTTAGCCGATATCCTTGAGGACCTGCTATTTAATACTTCCGGTATTCTTAATCAGAGATTCTCTAACTATATTAAGCGTTTTTTAGATGTGGGCGCCAGCAATGATTATGTCTCTATATTTTATTTGGTGGCCTCCGGACGTAATCGGATTAAAGATATTGCCCATATTTTACATAAGCAAAAAAAGGATCTGGCCATCCGGATTAATTATCTTCTAGAGCTGGATGCCATTACCCGTAGCGGCGATTTTCTAAAGATCAGCGATCGATTGTTTGCATATTGGGTGCGTTTTGTTTACCAAGAGAAGATGCGCTCACTGTCATTTGACGCTAAGAATCAAAAAGAAAAGTTTCGGGATAATATCCAAGAGCTTATCCAGGAGTTTGCTCAACAGTCGACTAAACCGTTGGCTAACCGGGTGGGTGAACTATTGCAGTTATTTGAGGATGATCTGGTGCAGATTGAACGTAAAAAAATCCGGCTGCACCACTTCCGCGAAGTCAAGCCGTTAGTATTCGGCCAGCGTCTTTTAAAAGACGGTTTATTGGGACGTTCTAGCGATGCGCTGTGGATTATGGCGATTAAATCTGACGCGCTTACGGAACAGGATATTACCGATTTTTCAAAAGAATGCAAAAGGTATCATCATAAATCGCAGCGTAAGATTATAGTTACGCTTAAGGAAGTTGAGCCCAACGCCAGATTAAGAGCGTTGGAAGAAAATATCTGGACCTGGGATTTAAATAGCCTAAACCAGATTTTAGATTTATTTTCTAAACCCAGGGTAATTGCATGAGCCAGCTAGATTGTGTAAGGATCGGCGTCATTTCGGATACCCATATCTTGGATAGAGAGGAGCATATTCCTCAAGTGATTTTGCAGGCTTTTAAGCAGGTGGATTTAATTATACACTCCGGAGACATCGTCAGCTTAGGGGTAATTGAGGAATTAGAGAGTGTTTGCTCAAAAGTGGTGGCGGTAGCCGGGAATATGGATCAGGAGGCAGTGCGTAAGAAATACCCGGTTAAACAGATCTTGGAAATTTTTGGCTACCGGGTGGGCCTGATGCACGGCTCCGGGGCCCCTGTAAATCTTTTGGAGCTGCTTAAAGATGCTTTTAAACAAGACGCTTGCGACTTAATTGTTTTCGGACATTCGCATAAACCGCTGAATGAAAGAATAGACGGCATATTATTTTTTAACCCGGGAAGTGCCACGGATGTTACCTGCGGGTATAACTCTTACGGGCTGATAGAATTAAGAAAAAAGTTGGCTAACCCCGCTGGGGCGCCTGACAGCCAGAGTGGGATTGAGGCCAGGATAATAAAAATTTAAAATGGATAAGCTTTGGGCTCCTTGGAGAATTAATTATATCTGCGGCAATAAGGTCAAGGGCTGTATTTTTTGCTTGGCCAAGAAAAACAAGCCCCAGGATTACGTAATCTTTAAAACCACAAAATCTATTTGTTTGCTGAATATTTATCCGTACAATAATGGCCATTTATTGGTTTCTCCACTACGGCATATTGCTAGACTAGAGTTAATCAGCCAACCGGAGCTTCTGGATATGTTTAAATGTTTGAAGCGGGCTAAAGCTTTGTTGCAAAAAGTTTTAAAACCGCAAGGTTACAATATCGGGTTTAATTTGGGGCGCTCTGCCGGCGCCGGGATCACTGGTCATTTACATTTACATATCGTACCGCGTTGGGCGGGGGACAGTAATTTTATGCCGGTTATCGGCAATACCAAGGTTATCTCGCAATCATTAGCCCAGCTGTCTAAACTTTTGAAAAATGCCGACAGATAAAATGAACGAATTTGAAAATAAGTTTCTGGCTCCCTATGCGATGAAAAGTTGCCACTCGCGCGGCCGGGCGCATCCGGAAGCTGAACATGCATATCGGTCATGTTATCAGCGTGACCGGGACCGGATTATTCACTCGGCAGCTTTTAGAAGACTGGAATATAAGACTCAGGTCTTTGTAAACCACGAAGGCGATTATTATCGCACCCGGTTGACGCATAGTATTGAGGTTTCTCAAATTGCCCGCACCATCGCTCACGCTTTAAGTTTAAATGTGGATTTAACCGAAGCGATTGCTTTGGCCCATGATTTAGGGCATACGCCTTTTGGCCACTCCGGAGAAGATGTGTTGAACGAATTAATGGCCAAAGCCGGCGGGTTTAACCATAATCTCCAGGGTTTAAGAGTAGTGGATTTTTTGGAGGAGCGTTATCCGGAATTTCCGGGTTTAAATTTAAGTTGGGAAGTAAGAGAGGGAATCGTGAAGCATTCATCGGTTTTTGATATTGCGGTAGCCATCAAAGAGTTTTACCCTAAGAAAATGCCGACGCTAGAGACGCAAGTGGTGGATGTGGCCGATGAGATTGCTTATGATAATCATGATTTGGATGATGGCCTGACCTCCGGGCTGATCAAAGAGAGCGATCTGGAAGATCTGGAGATTTGGCAAAAAATAAATCGCCTGATCGATCAGAAATATGCTAAAATTAATCCCAGTAGCCGCAAGTACTTGATTATTCGCGGTTTGATTGATTTGCAGGTTACGGATTTAATTACCCATACACAGTCTCAGATCTTTCGGCACAAGATCAAAAAATACGCGGATCTGGGCAAGGTTGATTATAAAATAGTAGATTTTAGTAGCAAAATTAAGCAGTTGAGAAATCCGCTTAGGCAGTTTCTCATGCAGAAGCTTTACCACCATTACCGGGTGGTACGCATGAGCACTAAGGCTAAGCGTTTTATTCGGGAATTATTTACTGAATACCTAAAACGCCCCGCACAGATGCCTTCTGAGATACAGCTTAGGATTCCTCAAGGTGGGGCAAGGCGGGTAGTTTGTGATTACATCGCCGGTATGACTGACCGGTATGCTTTAGATGAGTATAAAAAATTATTCAACCCCTACGAAAAAGTATAGATTTTTGATTTCCGCGGTGCATAGTATCTACCGTTTGCTTAACTCTACCTATGAGGTTAATGAGTTAATCAGCCGTATGGGCCGTTTATTCTGCCAATTTTTTAATGCCCAATATTGCTTAATCGTTTTATTGGATCCCAGTAAAAAATATTCTATTATCAAATGCACGATTAATAATAATAAGAAGCTGGTAGTTTATAAAAAAACCAAAATCAGCGGTAGTGTTGAAGAAAAAATCATTAAAGGTTCTTCGGCCGTTAGAAAGGGCAATCTTTTAAGTGTTCCGCTTATCTCTGAAGACCTGATGGGTTTTACGATTATTAAACGCACTAAGCCGGCTGCGCCGTTTGATTTGTTTGATCAGGAAATGCTGATGACTATGTCTGAGCAGGCGGTGATCGGGATTAAGAACATGCAACTTTACGAGGAGCAGCAACGTATTGTTTTTGGCAGCATTAAATCTTTGGTTACGTTTTTGAATACTCAAGTTTCCCGGGATTATACCCATTCACCGTATTTTAGTAAATTGGTTTGCGCTTTGGGTGTTGAAATTCATTTAAATGAGCAACAGTTACAAAGTCTTAAATACGCTAGCCTTTTGCATGATGCCGGAAAAGCGGATATTCCGGAGGCAATTTTAACTAAGACCACTAAACTTACTGAGCAAGAGTATGATATTATTAAAATGCACCCGGTTAAAGGGGCGCAGATTTTAAGGCCGTTACAAGTTTTACGCCCGGCTATTCCAATTATTATGTATCATCATGAGAAATATAATGGGACGGGTTATCCCTCGCGACTCAAAGGTGGGCAGATTCCTTTGGGCGCGCGGATTATGTCAGTGGCCGACGCTTTTGAAGCTATGGTTTATGGCCGGCCGTATCGTCAGAGGATGGATATTACTTCAGCGATAAAAGAAGTAAAGAGAAAGAGCGGCACACAATTTGATCCTAAAGTAGTTGAGGCCTTCTTAAAAGTAATTAAAAAGTTTAATAAGAAAGTTTACTTGGAACAGGATACTACTAAGTAAGCGTAATAACTTATGGTAGAAAAGCAGGATTATTCACAATCTGAACTTTTTTCGTCTCCGGATAATAGCGGGCAGTACAAACCGCATCTTCCTAAAAATCCGTTTTTTTTGCGGTTCCGAGGATATGAGAAAGTTATGCTTTTAATCATGGGCCTGGTTTTAACGGGTATCATTGCTTTTTCTTTAGGGGTAGAAAGAGGTAAACGTTTTGCCTGGGGTAAAAATAGCGCCACAGATCAGGCGGGTTGTACTATTCAGGTAGCAACTTTTAAAAACAAACAGCTTGCTTTACGAGAAGCCCAACGGCTATCAAAAGAAGGATTAACTCCGATGGTTTTTGCTAAAAGAGATTATATTATTTTGTGCGTAGGCAGATTTTCTAATCAAGAGAGCGCGCAACCTTTGCTGATCCAACTGCAGAGAACCTACGCGGGTTGTCGCATAAGGAGGTTATAAACATGTCAATACATCCGTCATTAACTATTTCGGAAAAGGACAAAAAGGCCCGTTCAGTATTAAAACGTATTGAGCGCATCAGGCAGATGCAGGAAAAAGGTAATTGGAAACAAGGTGATTCAGTTTATGGTTTGCCCAAGATTAAGAGCTTAAGGATTAAGATTAAAAAAGAGAAGGTTGAGAAGGCCGCCACAACTACAGAAGCGGGTGCGGCGCCGGCCGCGGCTGGGGCAAAGGATGCCAAGGCTGCTGCCCCCAAAGCTGCCTCCAAGGCTGCTCCTAAGGCTTAAATAGAAGTAAAGGAGAGAAGTTATAATAAAATAATTAATTATCAATCACAGTAGGGGAGGTTTAAACCTCCCCTACTGTTACAAGTTAACAGAATTTGTGGCAGTGATAGGTTAAATTAAATGTTGCTTAATCTTAAAATTAAAAGCACAATTATTTTTCTCATGATTTGTTTTAGTCTGGCGGGTATTGTCTTTGCGGATACTTTTGATGTTTTTACCGGCCAGATCAATACCAACGGCATAAATGTTCGCGTGGATTCATCAGTAGGCGCGGAGGTTATTTGTACTTTGGCTAAAAGCGAATTAGTAGAAGTTGTCTGGGAAGCTTATGATTGGTATAAGATTCGTCTGCCCAAAGAAGCGCCTGCTTATATAAAAAAGAATCTACTTGAATGTAATAATGTTAATGCTGATTTTGCTTCTTCATCAGGCAAGTGCCTTAGCGCTAAGGTAATTAAGGATAAGGTAAATATCCGGTTAAGGCCGGCTGAATCGGCATGGATTTTGGGGAAAGTTGATAAAGCTACGGTGGTTAATATCATTGCGGATGAAGATGACTGGTATAAGATTTATCCTGTCTATCAGAGTTATGGTTGGGTGAATAAAAAATTTGTGAGTAAAGAAGTGGCCTTACCCCAGAAGCAAGATCCTCCGGTTAAGACCATAGATACTGCTAAATTGGGCGAGCAGTTTGTAGTTGAGGGCAAAGTTACTCCCTATGGGGTTATTCTTTGGCGCAAGGCCACGCACAAGTTGATTACCTCAGGAAATGAAGTATATTTTCTTAAAGGCGATCGCAAAAGTTTAGACAGCCTTAATTATCGTAAAGTTAAGATCACCGGAAAATTAATCAGCCTGGGTAAATACCCGATTATTCAGATTGATATTATCGAGGCACTAAATTGACCCCGCACCTTCTAATTGTGCATCATTTTTAAAACATTAAGATTTAAAGGCATAAATATGAGCAGAATATTGAATATGAAAGCCTGCCTGCCGGCAGGCAGGAAGGTGCAGTGGTGAATTTAATTATTTCTTTTGTCGCGTCTTTTGCGCTTTTATTGATTGCCATGACGGTGCATGAATTTGCGCATGGCTTAGTGGCTTATAAGTTGGGAGATTCTACGGCTAAATTAAGTGGCCGATTAACCTTAAATCCGCTGGCGCATATTGATCTTTTCTGGACTATTCTTTTACCTTTAGTGCTTTTTTTATCTACTGCTGGACATTTTGTTTTTGGCGCGGCTAAGCCTGTTCCGGTAAATTACTGGAGCTTGAAGAATCCCAAAAGGGATATGATTTGGATTGGCTTAGCCGGTCCATTCGCTAATTTTATCCTGGCTTTTATTATCGCCGGAATATTAAGATTTATTCCGTCGCATGGCGCGAGCGCGTATTTGTTTTTTAATCTGCTTACGATTAATGTTGTTTTAGCTATTTTTAATCTTATTCCGATTCCTCCTTTAGATGGGTCACGGGTTTTAATGGGCTTGTTACCTGAGCAATTGTCTGAGCAATACGCGCAATTAGAGCGTTATGGTTTTATCCTGCTTTTTGTTTTTATCTGGCTGGGTGTATTTGATCGTGTACTTTGGCCATTGGTAGGTATAGTAATTAGAATGATGGGGGTAGGGTTTTAATATGCATAAAGTAATGGTGAATTTAGGTAAGCGCTCATACCGGATTGTTATGGGGTCGGATATACTTTCTCAGCTAGCCGGGTATCTAAAAAAAATGGATATGGGAACTGATGCCTTCATTATCAGTAATGCCTTTTTGAAAAATAAATACGCAGCAAAGTTGTTGCAAATTTTATCCGGGAATGGAATTAATTGTCATTTTAAGCTGGTTGCTGATAGCGAGAAAGCTAAGTCTATGGAAACAGCCAGCCGAGTAATTAAAGAGCTGGCTAAGTTTGACCAAAAGAAAAAAGTTTTTATTATTGCTTTTGGGGGAGGGGTGGTTGGAGATTTGTCAGGATTTGTAGCTTCGGTTTATAAGCGCGGTATTAATTATGTACAAATTCCTACGACTTTACTGGCGCAGGTGGATTCAGCGATTGGTGGCAAAACCGCTGTTGACCTGGATTTAGGCAAAAACTTAGTGGGAGCGTTTTATCAGCCCAGGTTGGTCTTTACTGAGGTAAATTTTTTAAAGAGCCTGGATACGATGCAGGTTCGCACGGGAATGGCGGAAGTAATTAAATACGCAATAATAAAAGATCAAAAACTTTTTAGTTTTTTAGAAAATAACTATTCAGGCGTAATGCGGCGGAATCCTGTCACCCTGGAAATAATCATTAATGCCTGTAGCCGGATTAAGGCAGGCATCGTTGCTCAGGATGAAAAAGAAACTTCTGGCTTAAGGAGTATTCTTAATTTCGGGCATACGATTGGCCATGCCATTGAGGCTGCCGGCGGGTATAAAAGTTATAACCACGGACAGGCAGTTAGCTTAGGTATGGTGGCGGCTGTAGATTTAAGTAAAAGATTAGGATTGATCAAGTCAAAGTTAGAGCTACGTATTAGGAATTTAATTAAGCTTTACGGCCTGCCGATGAAGATAAAGGGCGTAGCGGTGGCCAAGATTATCCGGGCGCATTATCATGATAAAAAGTTTTCGGGTAAGGAAAATAAGTTTGTACTTATTGCTGGTATTGGTACGCCCAGGATCGTGCGTAATATTAAATTAGATTTAATTAAGGAAGTAATCCGCGGGTTAATCTAGTGTTACCTGCGTAGAAGTCCTACTTTTAACGGGTCGTGGTAAGCGTAATTGATTGACCGGCGTTATCTAGTTTTACACTATTGGCAGTAATCAAGCCCACCTTAGCTCCATCAACATAATTATTCTCTCTTACAATTTGGTTATTGATTAATGCGTAACCGTCGTTATCGGAGAAGAATATTCCGTTTAAAACAAAACTGGCTTCTGCGGGTTTATGCTCTTCTGGTAGTTGGCTCGGTAAAATAGGTAGGGGGGGCGGATTTGTAGTTTGGATAATCAGATTAGTGTTTTTTATTGGAGTTTGAATAGTTTGTATTTTATGCTTTAGCAGGGTAAATATAAAATTACCCAGTAGGAGCCCAACTAATAAAATTAAGGTATAGAGCAGGAATGATTTAGGGCCGGAGGGCTTATCTGACAAAGAGTTATCTTTGGCGGTAATTTTTTGGAGGTGTTCTTCGGTTTTTTTTAATGCTTCATTAATGATACTCATGCGTTTTTACTTAAAGGAAAATAACTGTCTAGTTCTTCGATACATTTTTTGATAATACCAAAATCTATATGGTTAGTTTCACTGACAAATCCGGCTAATAGCGCTCGATCGCAAATCATATTAATTAATCTGGGCGTACCGTTTGAGAAGCTGCTAATCAGATCGATAGCTTCATCACTGAATTCAATCTGGTCTTGCGGTTTATCGGAAGCGATGTTACGGCTCTCTAACTCCATGCTTTGCCTAGAGGAAAATAAAGCCTGATCCTCCGATCTATGCATCGGCCTAGCAATCTGTAAGCGGTGGCTAATGTAGCTTTTAATTTCATCACTGTCTAGGGGCGTAATGTGATATCTGACCATAATCCTTTGCCGCAGTTGTCTTAAATCATATAAATTAAGCCGGGTATTTAACTCTGGTTGTCCGACTAAAATTACCTGCAGGAGCTTATCCTTTTCTGTTTCTAAGTTAGAAAGCAACCGGATCTGCTCAAGTAAATTGGGATTTAAATTCTGCGCCTCATCAATGATCAGCACTAAATTATTTCCGGCGGTAGATTCGCGCAGGAGATAATTATTTAACTCTAAAACCATGCCCAGCTTTGTTTTTTTGTCAGAGTTAATCCCGAAATCTTTAACGATTGATTCCAATAATTGGATCTCAGAGAAGGTGGGATTCAGGATAAAAGCAGTTTTTACATTTTTGTTAACTTGATTCAGGAAGAAACGGCAGATTGTGGTTTTACCGGTACCGATTTCTCCGGTTAAAACAATAATTCCTTTTCGTTGAGAAACCCCATAAAGCAAATGGGAAAGGGCTTCTTTATGTTTTTTGCTGGAAAAAAAG
This sequence comes from Candidatus Omnitrophota bacterium, assembly GCA_043802105.1. Taxonomy (GTDB): domain Bacteria; phylum Omnitrophota; class Gorgyraeia; order Gygaellales; family Profunditerraquicolaceae; genus UBA6249. Next base: position 635 of record JAZDLL010000119.1, on the reverse strand, counting down.
AAAGCCGGATCACTGGTAACGTTAAATGGACGTTCTTTTAGACCGTAGTATTTACAGTACATTTATTTACCTCTGGATTATTATAACAAAAATGTCGTTTTTGTAAAGCTTATTGGAAAATATTAACATTTTAGGTAATTTATGCTACATGCAATTCCTATAAATCTACCCCTAAACCTTATTTTTTCTTGCTGAGGAAGATTAAAATAAAAGTTAAACCAATGTATATACCTAGCAGCCATAAATACCTTCAAAACAAGGCAGATCTGCTTAAACTCGCCTTAAGACAGAATAAAACTCCATACTTAAGCGTAATTTGAATAGAATAATCTTAAACTAGGCTTTTCTTTTGTTTTTCTTGGTTTTTAGGTATAAAATCATCCGGCAGGTTTTAATCTGTCTTACTTTACCTATAGTAATAAATTTCAATGGTTTACCCTTGATTTCTGTCTGAAAATAGTGTATATTTTATCTGGTAGTATAGAGGTAAGTTGTATCCACTGAAAAAGGCAAACCGGTAGCGATGCCGGCGCGCAAAGCGACAGCCCTTGACCTAATCAATGTCAAGGGGGCTGCGTTACCATGGAGGAACCCTAAAAGAAGATTTAGGTCCTTTAGGGTTTTTTGTTATGAAG
>JAZDLL010000111.1:0-9745 GCA_043802105.1 Candidatus Omnitrophota bacterium | reverse complement strand
CTGGTCAAAACTAAACTAGAATCATACAAGTACATTCCGCTATTAAAAATACCTTTAATATAAAAATCAGTTTTAACTAAAGTCACCGGGGAGATCAGGCTCAAAACATCACCCACCTCCAACCCTAAGCGCAAAGCAAGTTCACTGCCTAAAGCTACCTGATTACCTACCAGGGAATAACTGCCGATCTTTAAATATTCACTAATCTTGGATGTTTCTGCTTGCAGTTTAGGGTCGATACCGCGTACCTGAACCCCAAAAATCGATTTCCCACTTTTAACTAAAGCCTGGCCCTCAATAAAAGGAGACGCGCCCCGCACATAAGGAAAAGTTTTTAATTTGTCAATTACCCCAGCAGAATCCCGGGCGCCGTTATAAAATTCTAGCGACAGATGGGAGCTGGTACCCACCATTTTATCCTCCAGGAACCGGTCAAACCCGCTCATTACGGAAATTACCACAATCAAAACCATTACCCCAATGGCAATTCCCACAATCGAGATTAAGGCAGTAATTGAGATAATTTTCTCTTTTTTACCGGCTCTTAGGTATCTCTGGCTAAGCCATAACTCTGAAAACATATCAGGTCTTTTCCTCTTCCGGTTCTTGGCCGCGCAGAAGAGGAAATAAAATTACATCCCTGATCGACGGCTGATCACAAAGCAACATCACCAGCCGGTCAATACCGATACCTAACCCTCCGGCCGGAGGCATGCCATGCTCCAGAGCCAACAGATACTCTTCGTCCACATTCTTTTTTTCTTCAGAATTAAGATCTTTGATCTCTTCTTCGAAACGCCGGCGTTGCTCCAGAGGATCATTTAACTCCGAATAAGCGTTGGCAATCTCCATTCCGGCCAGATAAAGTTCAAATCTTTCAGAAAGCAAAGGATTATCTTTCTTAGTCTTAGCTAAAGGGCAAAGGCTGGTAAAATAATCCGTAATAAATGTCGGGTTCGTCTGCAGGTCCTGTTCCAAGGCGTCTTCCACAATCTTATTGATCTGAGAACGGCTCAAACGGTTTTTATCCTTAGCCAGGCCTTTGGCCTGCAATTTATCCAGCATCACCGCCGCTTCATCATGCGGCTGGATGCCAAACTTATCTTTAACCAATCCGGCAAAAGATTGCCTGTTCCAGGGAGTTTTAAGGTCAATCGCCTTACCCTGGTAAAACAGCTGATCTTTACCTAAAACCTCTTGGGCAACCTGGCAAATTAAATCCTGGGTTAAGCTAATCATATCTTCATAATCCGCATAAGCCTGGTAAACTTCCAGCATGGTAAACTCCGGATTATGCCGGGTGGACACGCCTTCATTGCGGAAAGAACGGTTAATTTCATAAACCCGGTCCAGGCCACCCACCAGGAGACGTTTCAAGTAGAGCTCCGGAGCAATTCTTAAATATAAATCCATGCTATATTCATTATGAAAAGTCTTAAAAGGCCGTCCGGCTGCGCCGCCGGCAATATCGTGCATCATGGGAGTTTCCACTTCTAAAAATCCCCTGGCGTCTAAGAAACTGCGGATAGCCTGGATAATCTTAGCGCGCAACAAAAACACCTTTTTTACATCTTCATTGGAAAGCAGGTCCAGATAACGCTGGCGATAACGTATTTCTACATCCTTGAGGCCATGCCATTTCTCCGGCAATGGCCGTAAAGCCTTAGCTAAGACCGTAAGATCCTGGACCTTTACCGTAAATTCTCCGGTGTGCGTCTTAAAGAGATCACCGCTGACGCTTATGATATCGGCAATATCCAATTGCTCAAGCAGCGCTGTTTTCTCTTCGCCAACAACATCCCGCTTAATATAAAGCTGGATCTTACCGGTAGAATCCCTAAGATCCATAAAATTGACTTTGCCGTGCGCCCGATTAGCCATAATCCTGCCGCAAAGAGTAACTTTTTTGCCTTCTTCAAAGCTGCTCAAAGCCTGGACAATCGTGATGTGAACAGGCACATTAGCGGGATACAAAACCACGTTTTTGCTCCCCAGCACTGCTAATTTGGCAATTCTCTGCTGTACAATCTCGTTAATATCCATAGTCAGTAATTATATAGCATATTGGGGGTTATGTCAAAAGAAAACGGGTAGGTAAAACCTAAGATCATTATTAGATAATGGGTCCTGTCTTGGGTATTTTCTTGCGCCATTACGCGCTGCGAAAATACCCAAGCCACCCATTATCTAATAAGATTAAGCTTTTAATAGTGGAAATTAACGAAAGCTGCGAAAGACCTTTTGCGTGCCGCTAGATATTATTCTTGTAAGGCAAAATCGACCCGAGCGAGAAACTTGGCAGGGTCATTTAAGCTTTGTATTCTGAAAGCTTTTTGATGCGCTTAAGCATATTCGGATGCGTACTGAGAATCTCCAGCATCTTATCCCCTAGATTTAAACGGATATTTGATTTTCTAAGCAGCTCTAGCTCAGAAACATCAATAGTGCCGCTTTTATCTAAATCTAATTGCGACAGCTCCAATACTTCCTTGCGCGCCTGAGATGGATCGTTAATAAAGAAAGCTTTCAGCCCTTCGGCCTGCTTCAAAGATTCCGGCTTTAAGCGTGCCGAGCCATAAGCCAGTTTATAAAGACTGGAGGCTAAAGCCTTAGGCTGGTTGCCCAGAAGCACTGAACCCCGGTCAGCAAAATACTCCCGGATACGCGAGGCGTAAAGTACCAAAAGATTGGTCACAAAATAAAACAGGAAAGCGGCCAGGCCAATTAATACGGTATTGCCGCCTCGTTCATCTCGGCGACGGCCATAAAATAAAAACTGCCAGGCAATCCTGTACATAACCATCGGAATAACCGAAAGCAAAGTAATCGTCAACACATCCCGGTTTTTCAGGTGGCTTAATTCATGCCCCAGCACCGCCTTGAGCTCCTCTTCATCCAGCAAGTTCAGGATTCCGCTCGTTACGCAGACCCGGCCGTCTTTGAGAGAACGGCCAAAAGCAAAGGCGTTAGGAATGTCAATCTGGGCAATGCCGATCCTGGGCATCGGGATACTGGCGCGTACACTTAAGCTTTCCACCATCTGAAACAGGCGCGGATTTTCTTGGCGCTTGATATATTTAACCCGCATACTCCATTCCACGATTTTAGGCCCCAGCAGATATTGGATGAGCATCATCACCAAAGAGATGACCAAATAAAAACTAAAGCTACTTACATGCAAAAAGCTGCTGCCCACCACCACCAGCAAAGCATAGATGATCCCGAAGAGCAGCGTTACCAATAACCACATTCTTAACTGTAATGACCACATCTGATTAATCCTCCTTTACCACTTCTGCTTTAATGGTAAATTTTATTATGGACAGATCCGCGTTGTCGGTATTAACGTACACAAATTGCGTAACCGGACCGGAGTAACCCTTAGAATTAAAACTCACGGTAATGGTTGTGCTTTCCTGCGGCGTTAAAGATTTCTTGTCTGAATCCGAAACCGTGCACCCGCAAGAAGTATGAATACTATTTATGCCTAAAATATCATTGGTCTCGTTTTTAAGTAAAAAAGCGTGCTTTAAAACCACCCCCGGTTTAACCTTGCCGAAATCCCACTGGTTAGGAACGACAGGGTCGACTTTTTCTTTTTCCACAGCCAGACGCCCGGCCTTAATAGATGAACCGGCTGGCGTCTCTGCGCAAGCCAGCTGAAAAATGAAAAAACTCAATAAGAATAAAATTATCCCCCTGCGCATTAAGCCCTCCAGATTAAATATACCCCTAAAGTAAAAAATAAAATCGCCATCAGAATCTTAATTAACCCCAAGCGCCGCTTTAAGAAGCTCCAGAATTGCTGGCTGCTGGTGCCCAAAAGCGCCAATACAAAAATCACAACCAGCGGCGCGACAAACATAATATTGTACAATAGCAGATACCCGAAAGCCTCTAGCTTAAGCGCGGTAGATTTCAAAACAAAGGATATCGTCGGTAAATACACCTGGCCGGTGCAAACCGCCTCTAAAAGTGAAACTAAAAATCCGGTAATCAAAGAGCTAAGCGCAAGTTTTCCTAAGGACGGTTTGAATTTTTCTTGTTTTTCCTGAAAGCTCTTGCGGTAAAAAAACCCTATTACTTTATGAATACGCTCCTTAATCGGCTTAGGCAGTTGCAGGAGTAGATCCTGGGTAGAACCGGTTTTTTTAAATTCTATAAAATCATAAATTGCCAAGATTCCAAAGATCACACTTAAAACTCCGATTGCCATATTCAATAAACGCGTAACTACCCAGAACCCCGCGAACGAATAAAAAAAGTTAAAGATCCCTAGACCAATACCTAAATAAGTCAGAAATACAGCCAGAATAAATACCGAACCGATTAAAACCAGCTCTATCTTGTGATAGCCTTGCAAGGCGAGAAAAGAAATAAAAAATACGATCACCGCAAAAGCGCAGGGATTGATCCCGTCGCTAAGGCCGGCAAAAACCACTGCCCCCGGAACGAAACTTTTAAAGCGAGCCACTAAATCCACCGGGCTTAACCTTAATACTGATTTAGTCTTTAATCCGTCAACGATAAAAGCCCGCAGATTATCGCTTAGCTTACCCTCGGCGGTTAAAAACTTACCCTCCAGATAAAAAAGCGGGATCTGAAATTTAAGCCCCTGCTTGTTTGCCTGCAATAAGCCCAACAGCAACTTATAATTCTCGATTTGGCCGACATCGCGATATTCAAAAATAACCTTATCTTTGAATTCACTCTCAATCTGCGGCATGACCTCCTGCTTAACCTGAATACACCGATGGCAGCTAAGTGAATGAAAAATAATAAGCTTAGACGGCGAAGAGTTATCGGCGGCCAGAATTTTAACCGGTAAAAGCAAAACTAATATTAAGATGGCCAAATTACGTTTTACTTTAATCATGGGGTTTTCTTTATTTACTACCCTTAATTTTAAAAGCTTAAAAAATAAATATAGCACATTAATTTTAGTAATCAACGTAAATCTTCGGCAGTGTCTTAGCTACGATGCCGTCCAAGATATGAGCTTAGATGTGACTAAAAAATGTTGAACTTTCCTGAACCTAATAAAATAAGCGCCAGGCAAGCGGCAGCGATGACAAAATTATACTCAAAACCTCCGCCCGATAAAAAGAACCCCTTGCTTAAGTGCACCTTAACGGCAGCGGTAAGAATAAAGATCAAAAGCAAGGTTGCCGCTATCCTGGTCTGTACCCCCAGAATCAAAAAGATTCCGCCAAGTAACACTGTATATGATGCAAGATAGGACCAGAAGATTGCCGGAACAAAACCTAAATCCGTAAGCATTTTAGAAAAACCTTTGACTCCCGGACCGCCGAACAAACCAAAAGCCATTTGCAAACCATGGGCCGTAAACATAATACCTATCCCTAACCTCAAAACCAAGATTCCCCAGTTTAACATTAATTACCTCCTTAGTTACCTGCCGTTTTTAATTAAATTGTTGATAATACCAACTTTATTTTTTAAGCCCCTGGTACGAAAAATACACATACTAAAATGTAGAAATGTCGCTAAATATCCTGAAACATTTAAACCTAGGGCCTGGCCGCAGGAATGGTTATTAGCCAACGGAATAATATAGCCTAAATCTAAGGGCCGGTATTTTTTAAGCGGCATATTTTTTATACTTCTAATTATATTCTCGGCCGCCCGCTCACCCTGAGCGATAGCAAACGCAATAGCCATTCTTAAAAAACTGTTTTTTTCGCCAACCCAAGCCGTATCCCCGGCGCAAAAACAATTTTGCTTTACCCTTAAATACTCATCCACAGCAATTCTGCCTTGAGGATTCTTGGCCAGATCCAGCTTTTGAATAAATTCAGCGGTTTTAACTCCGGGAACCCAAACCAGCATTGAGTTGGAAAATTCCCGGCCACCGGAAACCGACACCTGATCTGCCTTAACCTTTTCGATCACCGAGTTTATGAAGACCTCAATACCCATACTTTTTAAATTTCTGGCAACATAATCTTTCATCCAAGCCGGCAAGGCTCCCAGCACTGCCGGGGAACGTTCAACAATAATAATTTTTTTAAACAGCCCTCGCTTTTTAAAATACAGCCACAAATTACCAGCCGCCTCCACCCCGGTATATCCTGCGCCGCAAATAATTACGTTCTGGAACTTATTTTCCTTCAAGCATCCGATGATCTTTTGGGCATCTAAAACACTGTTTAAAGGATAGCTGTAAGCTTGGGCAGCGGAATCAGAAAAGAAATTAGGCTGGCTGCCACTGGCAATCAACAGATAATCATAAGCATAATTAGACAAAGCCGTCTGCAGCTGGCCACTAGCCAAATCCACGCCAGTAACCGCTTCCTGAATAAACCTAATCTTTAACTGACCAGAAAGATTAGCGACATCCTGAATTAGGAACCTGGGGTTAACTGCCCGGCCAATACAATCCGGAATCAGCGGTAAAAAGTTAAATTGCGCTTTGGGATCAAAAAGAGTAATTGCTGAGCCTAAGCCGGATGCGGACAATCTTTGGGCAGCGCTTAAACCTGCAAAACCAGCGCCGATAATCATAATTTTTTTCATATTTAACCTGGGCAATTTAATTGCATAATTACTCTTAATATGTTAACATAAATTATGGTTTTGAGAATAAAAAATAAGATCGAAAAAGAGCTGCAGGTTTATATCGGATCCATTAACCGGTTATACGCGCTCAATAAACTCTCCCCTATGCTCTTTAAGAGCATCAAAGAATTTATCTGCCGCGATGGCAAAAGGGTCCGTCCGATATTATTCTGTATCGGTTATCTGGGCTTCTCTAAAAGAACGCCTCCCGGGCTTTACCGCAGCGCTTTATCTTTAGAGCTACTCCACGATTTTATGCTTGTTCACGACGATATTATCGATAAAAGCGATCAGCGGCGCGGTAAACCCTCCATGCATGCTCTGCTTCGAAAATCTATAAGCCAAAATAAAAAAGCTAAATTTAAAGGTGAGGATTTAGCCATCGTCGTCGGCGATGTGATGTACGCCATGGGCTTAGACGCCTTTCTGGCCGTCAAAGAAAATATGCACCGTAAAGAAAGGGCGTTTAAAAAACTATTTTTAGCCGCCTTATATACCGGCAGCGGGGAATTTATCGAGCTCTTGCTGGGAATTAAACCTATCGAAAAAGTCACCCGGCAGGATATTTACAAGATTTATGATTATAAGACCGCCAATTATACTTTTGCCTCCCCGCTAACCATGGGCGCCACCTTAGCCGGAGCAAACCCCGGACAAATTAAAAAACTGTATACTTACGGAATACTTCTGGGCAGGGCTTTTCAAATTAAAGACGATATTATTGGTACCTTCGGCGCAGTTAAAGAAACCGGCAAATCCAATCTCACCGATATCCAAGAAGCCAAAAAGACTCTTTTGGTCTGGTATGCCTTTAACCACGCCAGCGCCCAAGACAGGCTGATCATTAAAAAAATCATGCAAAACAAAGTTACCAAAAACAGCCAGCTAATCAAAATGCGCAGCATAATTACCGCTACCGGCGCTTTGGCTTACGCCCAAGCCCAGATAAAATATCTTTATGCCCAAGCGCTAAATCAAATCCAGAACTTAAGCATGGATAAAAAATACAAACAAACGCTGGACAATTTTTCCCAAAAAATCCTTAAGATTTAGTCTGTCTGTTAAGCCCAAAAGGGGAAAATATCTATGGAAATAAATTTAGCCAAATCCGCGGGGTTTTGTTTTGGGGTAAAAAATGCAATTACTACCGCCTTAAAAACCGCAAAATCAGAAAATTCTGTTTTTATGCTCGGGGATATCGTGCACAATGAAGAGGTGGTCAAGCAGATCCGGGAAATGGGAATCAAAAAAATCAGCCGGCTAACTGCCGGCTTTGGCAAAACTTTGCTCATCCGGGCGCATGGTTGCTCCAAAGTTACTTTAGAGCGGGCACTAAAACTAGGCTACAGAATTATCGACGCCACCTGTCCGATGGTAAAAGAAATCCATAAGATTGCCCGCCAGCTGGAAAATCAGGGCTTGCGAATAATTATCATCGGGGACAAAAGGCATGACGAGGTCATGGGGATCATCGGGCAACTTAAATCTAAAGCCCTGGTCATCGATAAGCTGGCCAATATTCCTTTAGAAAAAATAAAAAAAATAACCCGGGCCGGCATCATTGTGCAATCAACTCAAAACCTGGATAATGTCCTGCCTATCTTGGAATTACTACGTAAATATATCCCAAAAATTACCTTCCGTAACACCATCTGCAATCCCACCAGAATAAAGCAGAATGAGGTCAAAGCGATGCCGCTTAAAAATTCAGTGATGATTGTTATCGGCTCAAAAACCAGCGCCAATACTAAGAGAATTTATGAAATATCAAAATCTTTAAATCCCAAAAGCTACTGGGTAAACTGTGCTAAAGAAATCAAGAAAACCTGGCTAAAGCAGGCCAAAAACGTGGGCATCACTGCGGGGGCCTCTACTCCGGAGTCAAGCATTAAAAATGTTATCGCAAAAATCAATTCTTTACTGCTCTAACCCTCCTGCTTAGTCTCGGCTTTTAAAAAACTATAGTTTTATTTTCGTGTTTGATGATCCGATAATCGATATAGCTGGATACCGCCTGGGCCAAGGCCCTTTTTTCCGCTTGCTTTCCTTTGCGGATTAAATCCGCCAGGCCATCTTTATGCGATACATATTCCACCTCTTGAGCAATGATCGGCCCTTCATCCAACTGGCTATTCACAAAATGCACGGTGGAACCGATAACCTTAACCCCTTTTTTAAGCGCCTGGCCGTAAGGGTCAACGCCTTTAAAAGAAGGCAAAAATCCATGGTGGATATTAATTATATCTTGATTATATTTTTGCAGGAAATCCGCCGAAAGCACCAGCATATAACGCGCCAGCACCAAAAAATCCGTTGCTCCCAAAGCATAAGATAATAATTCCGGCTCGCGACGGTCAACTTTATTTGCCGCTACATAATGAAACGGCAAGCCATACCCGGTTACCAATTTGCGGTGATTTTGGCAGTTACTTAGGACAAAAGGGATCTTTACCTTTAGCTCACCGGCGTTGTATAAATACAATAAATCTGCTAAGCAATGGTCCGGCTCCGAAACCAGGATTCCCATGCGTAAGGTTTCGCAGCGGTCATAAAGATTCCAGCTGGCGCCAAACTCTTCGGCTACCGGCTTAAAAGCCAAAGCCAGGCTCTGGCGGCTGTACTGATCGTTACTTAAAACAAATTCTACGCGGATAAAAAAATACCCACCCTGCGGGTCCGTGCTGTGCTGATCAGCGGTAATAATGTTGGCTCCGATTTTAAGAATAAAATCGGAAATTTTAGCCACAATCCCTTTGCGGTCCTGGCATTGGAACAATAGGATAAATTTACGCATAGCTGCCCCCCTTAATTGAAATCATTATACCTTAAAACCATTAAATTTTTCAATAGATATCACTAAAAAAATAGTCCGCCACTAGAAAATCCGTGGCGGACTATTGATTGGTCGCCTACCAAGCCAGCCGGTTAGGCCAAATTGGAGCTATTTCTTCTTAATAGATTCTTGCAGCTGCTTAACTGCCTCCAACTCTTTAATAATCCGCGTTTTTAAATTATTAAAGATATCCCTTAATTTTAACGCCATAACCTTACTGCGGGCATCGGTTGTCGCTTTTATCGCTTCTAAACTTTTGATATTTAATTCCGTGGTATTCTTAAGCTGATTCAACCAGTTGATCAGATAGTTAAACGGAGCATTATCTAAATT
>JAZDLL010000096.1:0-5875 GCA_043802105.1 Candidatus Omnitrophota bacterium | reverse complement strand
TGCCGGCTATGAGGTTAAAGTCATTCCTACCGGCTCGGATGGTTATCTGGATTTGGAGCAATACAAAAAACATTTAAATAATGAGGTAGCGGCCGTAATGTTAACCTGTCCGGATACCCTGGGGATTTTTCATCCGCGGATTAAAGAGATTGCAGATCTGGCCCATAGCGCTGGGGTTTTGATGTATTATGATGGAGCTAATCTTAACGCCATATTGGGAAAATGTCGCCCCGGAGATATTGGTTTTGATGTAGTACATATAAATTTGCATAAGACCTTTGGTACTCCGCATGGGGGGGGAGGTCCGGGAGCAGGTCCGGTGGGGGTCAGCCAAAAACTAGTTGAGTTTTTACCCATCTCCCGCGTTATCCGACGGGCTGATGCAACTTTTGCGCTTGATTATAATTATCCTAAATCCATTGGCTATATTGCGCCATTTTACGGGAATTTTGGGGTAATCCTTAAGGCTTACGCCTATATATTGGCTTTAGGTAAAGAGGGCTTGATTAAGGTGGCGGAAATTGCCGTACTCAATGCCAATTATTGCCAGGCCAGGCTTAAAGAATATTATGATTTGCCTTTTGATAAAACCTGTATGCATGAATGTGTTTTTTCCGCATCCCGCCAAGTTAAAAATGGCGTGCACGCTTTAGACATCGCTAAATATTTAATTGATCAAGGATATCATCCTCCGACAATATACTTTCCGTTGATTGTTAAGGAGGCGTTGATGATTGAGCCCACAGAAACAGAATCAAAAGAGACCTTGGATGCCTTTATTGATACCATGATTAAGATTGCTGGTTTGGCTAAAGATAATCCTGCGTTGATTACTCAGGCGCCGCTGAATATGCCGATCAAACGCCTGGATGAGGTAAAGGCAGCACGCCAGCCGGATCTTTGCTGGAAAAAATCCTAAACGCACAATTTCATGAAATCATTCCGTCTTATTCGATCCGGTGCACTTAGTGCTGCTAGTAATATGGCGCTGGATGAAAAAATCTATAAGCGTTATCTGGGGGATGGAGTTGGGACTTTGCGTCTTTACCGTTGGCGAGAACCTGCTTTTACTTATGGATTTTCGCAAGAGCCCAAAAACCAGATTGATTTAGCCGCCTGCGCAATTGACGGGGTGGGGGTGGCCAAGAGAATTACCGGCGGAGGAATTCTTTTCCACGCTGACGAAATAACTTATAGTTTTGTTTGTAACAAATCTGATGTCGGAGAGCCGCAAAGAGTATTTGTGGATTACCGTAATATTTGCAAGTTTCTTATCCGTTTTTATGAATCTTTAGGTTTGGTGGCAGCTTTTGCCTTGGAGGCAATTGGTTTTAAGGATCGATTTATCCCGCATGAGCTTTGTAGTGCGGCGCATGAAAAATATGATCTTGTGATTGCTGGTAAAAAAATCGGTGGCAATGCTCAAAAAAGGAATCGGCAGGTTATTTTTCAGCACGGTTCAATTCCTTGCAGAATAAATTGGAATTTTGTGCGTAAATATCTTAAGGCTTTACCCGATGATCTATCGGCGTACGTAACCACTCTGGCGGATGAATTAAAGTTGGTTCCGGAAAAAGATATTTTAGAGCAAAAACTTATTAATGCCTTTAGTTCAGTTTTTGATGTAGAATTTAGCGAAGAAGATCAAGTTTCCTATGAAACCAGCTTGGTTGAATAAAAAAATTAGACTAGAAGATTGTTCGCCGACCAAGCAGGTTTTGCGCAAATTGCACCTGGATACTGTTTGTGAACAGGCAATCTGCCCGAATATCGGGGAATGTTTTTCGGCTAAGGTGGCCACCTTTCTGATATTAGGAAAAAATTGTACGCGGATGTGCAGTTTTTGTAATGTGCAGAAAGCCAAACCCTTGCCGGTAGATTGGGATGAACCGGAAAGAGTTGCGCAGGCAGTTTTTCAGCTTGGTTTAAAGCACGTGGTAATTACTAGTGTTACCCGGGATGATCTTGTTGATGGCGGAGCGGGTATTTTTGCAGATACGGTAGATAGAATTAAGCGTAAGTTGCCCGAGGTAACCGTGGAAGTTTTAATCCCGGATTTTGGGTTTTCTTTGTCCGCCTTAAACACCGTTGCTGCATCCGGCCCGCAAATTATTGCGCACAACCTGGAGACAGTTCCTTCGCTTTATAAAACCGTGCGGCAGGGTGCGGATTATACGCGTTCACTTAATTTATTGCGTACGCTAAAAGAAATCACTCCCCAACTTAAAACAAAATCCGGCCTGATGCTGGGGTTAGGGGAGAAGCCAGAGGAGATCTTGGCAGTCATGAATGACTTACGTTCTGTGGAGTGCGATTTATTGAGTATCGGCCAGTATCTGGCGCCCAGTCAAAAGCATTATCCGGTTAAAGATTATATTAGCCCGGGCACTTTTGACGATTATCAGAAAAAAGCAATGCAGTTAGGATTCTTGCATGTTGAAAGCGGTCCTTATGTGCGCAGTTCCTATCTGGCTGCGAAGTATTTGTCTTAAAAAAAGAGGAGAGTTGTTTTATGGCACAAGTAGGCTTGGAAGTTAAATTATTAGAAGCCAGCCAGAATGCGGTTACGCTTATTTATGTCGCTTGCCGGCAGTGCTATTCGGAAAAATTTGCCGGCGATGTTTTTGCCGACGCCACGTTGGATCTTAAAAAACAGGAGGAGTTTATTAAGAGTATTTTGGCCTGCGGGCATCTGAGCCCGCTGGAGCATGTTAAGTTTAGCTTTGCTATTCAGGGAGTATCCCGGGCGCTTACGCATCAGCTGGTGCGGCATCGGCTGGCTTCTTATTCTCAGCAAAGCCAGCGTTACGTTAAAGAAAAAGACTTCGATTATATTATTCCCCCGGTGATTCAGCATAATGCTGCGGCCAAGGAAGAATTCGAAAAATTGATGGGGATTATTCAGCAAAGCTATACTAAATTGTTGGTATTTTTGGGCCAGGATAATATTAGGGGAGAAATAGCTAATCAAGACGCGCGTTTTGCCTTACCCCAGGCGGCAGAAAGTAAAATTGTGGTCACTATGAATTGCCGGGAACTGTTGCATTTTTTCCAACATCGTTGTTGTTCGCGGGCGCAATGGGAGATCCGCCAGTTGGCTAATAAAATGCTGCGGATCTGCGTGGAAAAACTGCCGGCAGTCTTTGCACAGGCCGGAGCAAAATGCCAGGCGTTGGGGTATTGTCCGGAGGGAGAAAAGTTTTGCTGCGGTAAATATCCCGTGAAAAGTTAAGCGGTCTATAAAAAATGAAAAGCAATAATTTTATCGAGCGTTCGATTATAGGTGCTTTAACTTTTCTTAAGGATTCCATGTTTGCCGAAGAACTTGCCAGGCAAAACGGATTTCTGCAATCGCTGGATCCCCGGGTTAAAATAATCAGTTTTCTTTTATTTATCCTCCAGGTGTTATTCGCCAAAAATATTCTGAATTTATTTTTTCTTTACGCATTTTGTTTAACCTTGGTATTAATTTCAAGAATAAATTTGGGATTTTTCCTAAAGCGAACCTGGATTTTTATCCCGTTTTTTTCTTTGTTGATTGCTCTTCCGGCGGTATTTAGCCCCGGGCAAGCCTGGTTAACCTGGCGTATTTTGGGGATAAAAGTTATGATTACCCATCAGGGATTAGCTAGCGCGGGGATTTTTATTCTGCGCGTGGCGGCCTGTGTATCTTGGGTAGTTTTGTTAAACCTGACTACTAAACATTTCGCCTTGCTTAAAGCGCTAAGGGTTTTTAAGATTCCGCAGATTTTTATTATGACTCTGGGGATGTGCTACCGCTACGTGTATCTTTTTGTGGAGATAATTCAAAATACGTATCTAGCGGTTAAAAGCCGCCTGGGTACCGGAGTACCATATCAGAGAGGGCAGAATATTGTGGCTTGGAAGATGGCCTCTTTATGGGAGCGTTCGGTGGCGCTTAATGAAGAGGTGTATAAGGCGATGCTTGCGCGGGGGTATCAGGGGGAGGCTTTAGCCTGGAATGAATTCAAAGTTAAAACCAGAGATTGGCTGTGGTTATTGGCTGCCGTTATGATTATATGGATAATCTAGTTTTTGAATTAAGTGATGTTTATTTTTCATATCTGAGTAAATTTCCCGCCTTAGCTGGGATAGATATTCGGATTAACCCGGGCCAGAAAATAAGCATTATCGGGGCCAACGGCTCAGGCAAGTCAACCTTTTTACGGATACTGGACGGCCTGATTATTGCCGATAGCGGAAAGGTTAGTTTTTGCGGGGAGCAATTAAATGAAAAAATTTTTAGCCAGGCTGAATTTTCTCAAGCCTTCCGGCGTAAAGTAGGGTTTATCTTTCAGAATTCCGATGTCCAGCTGTTTTGCCCGACGGTTAAAGAAGATATTGTTTTTGGGCCGCTGAATTTAGGCTTGGCTAAAGACCAGATTCAAAAACGCCTGGAAAAACTCATTATTACATTAAATATTAAAGAATTGCTGGATCGCTCACCGCATCAATTAAGTATCGGTGAAAAACGTAAAGTAGCGATTGCCTCAACTTTAATTATTGACCCGCAGGTCCTTATTTTGGATGAACCAACTGCCGGTCTGGATCCTTTGACGACCAGAACGATTATTGATCTGTTGATCGAAGAGAATAGTTTAGGTAAAACGATTATTACTGCTACGCACGATTTACACATTGTAGAGGAGATCTCGGATATTGTTTATGTTTTCGGCCAGCAGAAATCCATTGTTAGTTCGGGCCCGGCTAAAGATATTTTAGATAATTCGGCGCTACTGGAGGCTAATAACCTGGCTCATATTCATAGCCATCGGCATAAAGATAAAGTGCACGTTCATCCTCATTTACATTTGGAGCATCATGTTGATGAAAAATAGGGGTAAAAGTTATGGCTAAAGAGAAGGTGTTTTGCATGCAACTTAAAGGAAAACAAAGGTTTTTGCGTCTGTTTGGAGATTCTAAAAAAGCCCAAGGATTGCGCAGTGGCTATGTAGTTCTAGAACCTCAAGAGTCAATTGGCCAGCACAATAGCGGTCCCTGTGAAGAGGTAATCTTGGTCATCAGTGGTTCAGGATTAGTTGATTATGGTAAAAAAGGTAATTTCAAAGTTAAGAAGAATTCGTTTGTTTATATACCGCCACAAGTGTCGCACAATGTTACTAACACTAGCAAAAATTTACTGAGATATATTTATACTGCTGCTCGAGTTTAAATTGATAACAGGATCCTGGCATGTTTAGGTAGCTTATCAGGTTATCTAGAAAAACCTTGCAATATAAATACAATGGAGTAAAATTAAACAATAAGATGTTAGTATAGGTGCGGGTTGTTTTGTATCGAAGGAGGTAGTGGATAGAATGAAAGTGTTGATTGTGGATGATGAGATTGATTATTTAACCCTGATGAAAGAATATGTTGAATACTGGGGTTATGAGGTGATTTCAGCACAAACCGGAAAAGAGGCTTTAGCCAAGATTAAAGAAGAGCTGCCGCAAATAGTAATTATAGATTATTTAATGCCCCAGATGAACGGGATTGCAGTTTTAAGGGAGGTGAGAAAATTCAATCAGGATCTAGAAGTAATTATGTTCACTGCCCATCCGGATATTAAAAACATCAGGGGGGCTAAGGAGTTGGGGGTAACCTTTTTTGTTCCTAAATTGAACGATGATTCTTTGGGTATACAAGGGACATTGAGGGCGGCGCTCGACATGACGAAAAGAAAGATTAATAATAAGGTTAAGGGGTAGAATCAGTGATAAAATTGGCTTATTTGTTAATCTTGAGCAAGCCTGGCCTAAAGTTCTGGGCATCGGAGGATTAGTTTTTGGCTTGACAAGAGCTATCTAACGTGTTAAGATTGTTATGGATACATAAGGTGTGCTTTAGGGTG
>JAZDLL010000094.1:0-23298 GCA_043802105.1 Candidatus Omnitrophota bacterium | reverse complement strand
AGAGACAGTCAGATCGGCGAATTAGAGAACATCCGGGCCGGCAAGTTTTATTTTCCGTCGAATAAGATAATTAATGATATCGCTGGAGGATTAAATAAAAGAATCAGTAATGAAGATATATCAAAAATCCAAAAGACAGCGCAAGGCCTGGTGCATGTAGAAATAGGGTTGGATAATTTCAAGGTATTAAACGAATTCCAAGAATCAGCTATTCCTGCTACACTGAATCAAATACAAGAACAAGACCTTCGTAATTACCTCGTTTCCCGAGGATTTACTAGCAAAAACATTGTTAAACAAGGTGAGGCTTATGTAAAAGATGACAAGCTTACTGATAAGGGGTTGCGTTTTATGAAATTATTCGGAGAAGTTAAAGGTTTGTCAGATGAACAACATAAAATGCTTAATAAAATTACGGATATCCGCTTTTTAAATAATGATTCTGCAGCTTTAGCAATAGGCTTGGCCGAAAAAGGTATTGTGGAGTTGGGGGATTATAATAACAAAGGCTTGGTTTCAGTTATAAATTTAGCCAGGGTATTAAAACCTTTTGCTACCGAAATATCTGGTAAAGAAATAAAGGATTACCAGAATATAAGCTTAATTGGACAGAAGCTACAATTTATCAAAGGATTAATTGTAGAAAATAAGATAAAAATAGATGATCCTGTTGTCAAAGACATAGTTTTGGCTAAATTGGATTTGCAAAAGCAGGTTTGGGACAAAATCCGGGAAATTTCCCAAAATAACGGAGTTGGCGCGGAGACGGATAAATTGAGGTTAAATGCTGTTTCCCGGAAATTGGAGAATCAGATAACTTACCGTGATTTAGAAGATATTCAGGCTAGGTTGAATTATCCGGTTTTAACGGATTTGATTCCTTTATTTATGCCTGATATTACTAGTATTGAGATGGCCAGGTTCTCCGTTATTTTTGATTTTGCCAAGGACTACAATATTAATTTGGCTTCGAGTAATTTATTAGAATTACTGGATTTGACTATGGATAACAAAAAAGCCGATTTTGCCAGATTTATTGATAAAAACACCAACGATCCAGCTTTAAAAATTTATGCTCAAAGAGTAGTTATTTATGAGAACGCTTTAGCAGAGCAGGCGCAGCATTCTATTCAATTATTTGCGGAGAAAACAAAAAATATCAAGGAATATGAGCAGAATTTAAGGGAAGATGAAGATATCAAGTTCCTTAAGGATTTTAATATCGACCCTGCTAAAGATTTCCAACTCAGTTTAACGCAACTTAAAAATTTATCTGAAGGGAAGCTTGGTGATAATTTATTATTAAGAGTTTACTATGGGCTTATGGTTTCTGATGAGAAGATTGAAAATATTATTTTGCAAGAACAGGCATCGGTAAATTTAGCCAACTACGGTGTTTTTGAGCCACACGTATTGGAAGGCATAGCCGAATTACGAAAACTTATAAAATTGCGGGGAATACAAGGCGCAATAAGCGAAGTGAAATTAAAATATCCTGAAATAGCAGATGAAGTGTTGAAAGAACATTTGTTAAACTTTAATCCACAGCATCTTGATTTAATTAGGGGGAATATTGTTAGTATGACTAAGAAAGGAATAGTTCCGTCGTTAGGTAGTCCTCTTAATGCGTTAAACAGCGCGACAAATGTAGCTGCGACTATGGGTTTCCTGAGAGCATCCTCAAAGATGGGAGAAGAAATTGCACGGGAACTTTCCGGAGTGCAACCTTCTAAAGAGACAATAGTCCGGTTGTCCGGGCTTTCATCCTTTACCGGGAGTTCTTTAAAGGATTTGGATACCCCGGAAGGAGTCGCTAATATTGGAGAAGAGATACCTGTTAAATTAGGTTTTGAGAGTGGTGAAAAGAAAGCGGAAGTTTTTAAAGAGATAGAAAATACTATATTTACTTCTGAAGGAAAAATAAAAGTAGTGCTTTTTGATATCGGGGGAGTCCTATTGAATTATTCCAGGTCTAACGTAATAAGTAATTTTCAGAAGGCCATTCAGAGTAAGTCTGGTGAAGATATATCCAGAGATGAGGTGGAGAAACTAATTTTTACGGATGAAAGCGCGCAAAGGTTAAGAGTGAGCCTTCCTATAGAAGATTTTATTGAGGGATTAAACAGGTATCTGAGGGAAAAACTAAATAGTCAGGTAGGATTTGAGCTTAAAGAATTTATGAATATTCTTTTCCTTGATTATGTGCCTCCTTTGAATATGGTTGATCTGGTAAGGAATTTAAAAGGCCGGGGGATGCCGTTATATGTTCTTTCTAATAGTTTTATAAGTAATAAATTTAACTTTAAAGAACTTATCAAGGATAAATTGAATTCTCATTATTCTAAGCCCGGAGAAGAAGAAATTTTTAACGATAATAATTTGATTATGTCTAATGAAATCGGCGTTGCGAAACCGAATAGTATGGCTTTTAATCGAGCTTTGGAGAAGATTAATCTAGGGCTTAAAGCAGAACTTAATCCCGGGAATATTTTATTCCTTGATGATCAATGGGAAAATGCAAATATCGCAAAACAACTTGGTTATCGTGTAGCTCGACTTAATGAGGAAGTTTCAGATTTACTAAATTTCTTTGACGCAAACAATAGATTTTATAAAGCAATTGGCGCAGAGGCAGTATTGCCCGGATATCTTGAAGATATATGGAGGCAGTATGAAGTTTTGGAGTTTCAAATACCTCTGCTTGATGATTTAAAATTGGTTTTGGTTGTCCATTCAAGCTTTTTTAGAAAGGCCGGCGCCATCGAGGCATTGAATGAGATTAATAAATTACAGCCAGGCCATAAAGTTCGTATTATGCTGAGTATCTATGGAGAAGGCGCGGATAAGATAAAGGTTTTATTTGACGATAACCATAATATCATTACAGCAAAAACAGCAGATGAATTAAAGTTGAAATTGGAAGCATGGAAGGTTAAGTTCCAAAAGGATGTTGTGGTATTAAAGCCAATGGGGGAAAAGGTAGATTGGGAAGTTAAACAAGTGGGATTTTCGGAGAAGACAATAAGCACTGTTGCTGTAGCTAAGGCAATGCAGGTGCTTTTAGGTACAGCTTCAGAAGAGGAATCTTACAGCAGGGTTATTTTAAATAGGTTCAAAGAATTTTATAAAAAGAGCCTAGCGATTATTCCCAAGACCTATAAAAATACCAAAACCCAGGTATTTGACGGACTCGATTTGCCGGATACAGAATTCGCGCGGGGTATAAATGATATTGAAAATGATGCTGATTTGATTTCTAAGTTCATGGATGGTTTTGTTTAATGTTCGTAGGAACAGTTTTCAGTCCGGAGTAAAAGTTTCTTCAGTGAATTTCAAGCTTTCTTCCCAACTCATTCCAAGTTTTTTCTTGATTAATTTAATAAATGGTGGATAATATGTGTAAGTTAACTTGCTTCAGCAGCTTAGGGTAGGAGAAAACAAGAGTTGAGTATAAGATTAAGACGGGGTGGCAGGTTAGCTCTAGCGTAGAATTAGCTGTTGAGAATGGGTTTTGTTTGATTTTTGCGTGGTTGAA
Organism: Candidatus Omnitrophota bacterium; assembly: GCA_043802105.1. GTDB lineage: Bacteria > Omnitrophota > Gorgyraeia > Gygaellales > Profunditerraquicolaceae > UBA6249. Next base: position 19,763 of record JAZDLL010000094.1, on the reverse strand, counting down.
GATTTAGGCTAAGAAGAAATTTGATTGATTACGTTTATTAAAATTTTAATTTAGCTTTTGATGGAGATTTTTTAGTTAGGCGTTGGTGCTTAGGTGGTTTGGCACCGGGAAGGGTTTTTAAATGAAGGGTGAACGTAGAAAATTATTCCGGTGGCAGATAGATAAACGCGCTTTGCTTAAATTAGAGCAGGCTATCGGCCAGAATGAAGAAGCGGGCTGTTTATTAGCCATGGTTACTCAGGGATTATACTGCCAGATTAAAGATATTAATTGTATCGGGGCGCAAGTAACGTTAAATACAAAATTACCTCAGAATGTTATTTTTAAGATAAGTTTACGGCTTTCTGAAAACTATTCCATTGTGGCTAAAGTTTGGGTTAGCTGGCATAAAGTAATTAACGGCACTAATCATTATGGGCTTTATTTTAATGAGATAAGGGATGTGGATAAGGAAAAGATTAATAAATTTATTAGCGCTTTTTATCCTAATGATAATCCGGGAAAAATGTTGTGGTTGGAAACGGCGGAGACTAAAAAAGAGGGCGGAGGTGACGAGATGAATGATCATCGGATCTTCGAGAGATTTAAGAAAGAATTTTCCGCGCGGTTTATAAGTGCAGATGGGAAAGAAACTGTGGCGCAGACCTTTGATGTTAGCGCAAAAGGCTTAGGGTTAACTACGCGTCAGAGATTGGAATCACAAGCTAATTTGGAGATTTGGCTGGATGTTCCTAATAGCACTGATCCGCTGTATACCCGAGGCCAGGTTGTCTGGACAAGATTAGCGGATAAAGAAGGTTTCCACTCAGGCGTTGAATTAGAGGGGGCGGATCTGATGAGCATCTCTCGGTTATTACGCGCTTGATCCATTTTATAGGTTAATCTCAAGCGTATTAAATGATCAATTTAGCCTTATTTTTTAGTAGGTAGCCTACCTTCGAAAGGCAATAAAAAACTTGACCTGGTGAATAAAATATGTTAATTTCTAGCATTGCGTTTTTTATAGTCTATTCCTAGTGGTTAATATCTTCCACGATAATATGGAAGGAGTATAAGATATTGTTTAAGAACGTGTTTTTAGGTGTTTTTGTTTTATTTTCCGTATTAGGTTGTTCTGAACGAAAATTAGATTCAAAGCCCACCCTTAATATCTGGCACTGGATGACTGACCGTGATGCAGCCTTTCAAGAGCTGGCTAAGAAATACGAAACATTAACCGGAATAAAAGTAAATTTTGAGCTTTACGCTCCATCAGATGCCTATGCGCAGAAGATTCGCGCCGCAGCGCAAGGTATGAATCTTCCGGATATCTTTGGTATTTTAGGAGAAAAAAGAGATTTCGCTTCTTTTGTTAGAGCCGGCCACGTCTTGGATCTTACCTCTTATATGGAGGCCAATAGTAATAATTGGAAAGGGAGCTTTTTTCCTAAAGCATTGGCGGTTAATGAATTTGGAGCCCAGAATAGCTATGGCATAAATCCCGGCATCTTTGGCGCGCCCATAGATATTATGACTATTCAAATGGTCTATAACAAAAAGCTTTTTACGCAGTTGGGCCTTAATCCTAATCGGCCACCTAAAACTTTTCAAGAGTTTTTAGACATAGGTGTTAAAATTCAGGGTGCTGGCATGCAAGGCTTAGTTTCCGGATGGGGTGAGGTTTGGATGATTGATTGCCTGGCCAATAATTATGCTTTTAATATTATGGGGAAAGATAAAGTATTGGCGACGATAAAAGGCGAAATTCCTTATACTGATCCGGATTGGATTCGAGTATTTACTATTTTTAAGCAGATGAAAGATTCCGGTATTTTGGCCCAGGGCCTGGTGACGATGATTAATAAAACCGCCGAGCAGCTTTTTGCCAATGAAAAGGCCGTATTTGCTTTTAACGGTTCCTGGTGCGTGAATGTTTATAAAGGCATGAATCCTGGTTTGGAATACGGGGCAATGCTTCCGCCGGCTGTCTCGGATAAGTTTCCCATGGCCATCTGGGGAGGGGCAGGCTCTTCTTTTATGGCCAACGCGCGTGCTAAAAATAAGGAAGAAGCAGTGAAGTTTTTAATTTGGTTAACGGATGAGGATCAGCAGGCGTATTTAGCGGCCTCGACCAATAATTTGCCGGCGAATAAAAATAGCTTATCGAAGATTCCGGAGGCACTTTCTCAATTTGCCCGCGGTATGGATTACGCGACGCATTCGAATGTCTGGGGGATTTCGGAATTCTCTTTGGTGATTGAGGCCTTTGACTACGGCATACAATCTATTATTATCGGCGAAAAAACCCCTGAGCAGGTTGCCGCAGAGGTCCAGAAAATTAAGGATCGCGAGTTAGCTAAGAGAAGAACCAACTAGTCATTGCCGGAGCCGAAGGCGACGCGGCAATCCTGACTTTAGATCCTTCGCTTCGCTCAGGATGACGCTTCGCGTCAGATTGCTTCGCCCGCCACTGAACCAATGGCGGGCTCGCAAAGACGGATAAAACAAGTGAAAATAAAAGATGCATTAGAAAATTATATTTTTGTCTTGCCGGCTGTAACTATTCTTGCCATATTCTATATTATCCCGTTTGTTTGGGTTTTTAAGCTTGGTCTTTTTGAGTGGGATGGTATTTCTTTTACTAAGGTATTTGTGGGGTTAGGGAATTTTAAAGAAATTTTTTTTCAGGATGCTTACTGGTGGCGCGCGATGTGGAATGCCAGCTATATTACTTTAATCGCGCTTACCTTACAGAATATTTTAGCCTTTATGCTTGCCTGGGCATGCGACCGCCAAATCCGTATGAAGAATTTTTACCGGGTAATATTTTTTATTCCGCCGGTTCTCTCGGAGATCGTCGTGGGTATAATCTGGCGGTTTATTATTAACGATATTGAGGGAGCTAATATTATCAACCGCATGTTGGCTTCTGCGGGGTTTCCTAATCTTATGCGTCACTGGCTTTCTGATCCCAAGACCGTGCTTGCTACAGTGGCGGCCGTACATTGCTGGAAGGGTTTTGGATGGGGATTTTTAATATTTTTAGCGGGTTTGCAAATTATCCCGCATCAGCTTTACGAATCAGCGCGCGTTGACGGAGCAAATGCCTGGCAGTTATTGAAGAAAATTACTTTTCCTTTGATGATCCCGGTAATGGTGCTGGTTGCGATATTGACAGTTTTAGGCTCTATGCAGGCGTTCGCATTGATCCTCGGACTGGTGGGCGGAGAATTTGCCGGGCATACCTCGGTGCCGGTCTTAAGAATTTTGGCTTCTATGCGCGGCTCATCGCCCAGGTTTGGCTATGCCTGCGCCCAAAGTATAAGTTTTGGCATGATCTTGGTAATTATTTCATTTATTCAGTATCGTTTTTCCAGGAAAGGCCAGTAAAATGATGAAGCACGCGTTTTACTATAAGAGTAAAAAATTCCTGATCAACGCGCTGATTCATATTTTTTTAATCAGCGTGGCCATTACCTGTCTTTATCCGCTGCTCTGGATGATTGTCTCCAGCCTCAAAACACAGGATATTATTTTTAAGGATATTTCTTTAATCCCGCATCAGCTTCACTTCGAGAATTATGTCCAGGCCCTTAAGGAAGAAGGTTTTGGACGTAGTTTATTAAATAGTATATTTTATACCAGCGCTTCTGTTTTCGGCGTTGTAATTATTGCCTCAATGGCAGGATATGCCTTTTCGCGCCTGCGTTTTCCCGGAAGAACCATTTTGTTCTATATGTTTATAGCAGCAATGATGATACCCATTCCGGCAAGTTTCGTGCCTTTATACGTGCTTCTGAATAAGTTACATCTGAGGGATACTCCTATCGGGTATATCTTATGTATGATCAGTGTTGGCCTTTCTGTGAGCATATTTTTATTGAAAACATTTTTTGACAGAATGCCCAAGGAGGTAGAAGATGCCGCGCGTATTGACGGTTGTTCCAAAATGGGAATCTGGTGGCATGTAGCGCTTCCATTTGCTAAGCCGGTTTTGGCGGTTGTGGTAGTATTCAATGTGCTGAATGTCTGGAATGAATATATCCTGGCTTTGATTATTTTTGACTCCCGTAAGTTTATGCCGCTGCAGGTGACGTTACAGATATTCCAAGGAGAATTTGTGACCAATTATCCCTTATTGATGGCCGGCCTGACCATTGCTGCTTTACCTATAATAATTGTGTACTTGTGCATGCAGAAGTATATTGTTAAGGAAATAACCAGTGGCGCGATAGTCGGATGAAAAATGTTTAATATTGCTTACGCTGGACGTATTTGTTATAATATAGTGTTTATTAACATTGGTCTAATTGAAAAGGAGAACAATTAATGGAACAAGCAGCCAGCCGTCCGAAACACCATGTTACAGCCATCCAGGATCGTATTTCTATTTTTCAAAAAACCATATACAGCATAGGCGCATTTGCTAATACTGCTCAGGCCGCTTTCATCGGGCAGATGGTCATTGTTTTGAACCTTGGATTAGGCGTTAATCCGGCTTTAGTGGGCCTGGTAGGAGCAATTCCGCGGATTATCGATGCCGTATCAGATCCTGTTACCGGTTATTTTTCGGATAATATTCGCACCCGCTGGGGCCGCCGCAAGCCGCTTATATTCTTTGGGGCGATTATGGGTGGTATTTGTTTTGCTTTGATGTTCCAGTTATATAAGGGGCAGAGCGAAATGTTTTATTTTTGGTATTTTTTAATATTTCAAGTCCTTTTTTTTATTGGATTTACCTGTTTTTCTATCCCTTGGATCGCCTTAGGTTATGAGATGACCCCTGACTATCATGAGCGCACGCGCTTACAGGGAGCGAGCAATCTTGTCGGTCAATTGCCCTGGCTTATCGCTCCTTGGTGCTGGGCAATTATGCATAACCGGGCCTGGTTTACGGATATTGTTCAGGGAGGGCGGTTTCTTTCGATTATCATCGGGTGCATTGTCGTGGGGTGCGGAATCCTTCCGGCAATTTTTAATAAAGAATACTTTCATAAATTGCCAAAACCTGAAGTCAAAGGCCCTTTGAATGTGACCAAAGATTTCTTTAATGGAGCCGCTATTACGCTTAGATGCAAGCCGTTTGTCAAGCTGTGCACAGCTACTTTATTGATCTTCGGCGGATTCATGCTTGCGTCCGCTTTTACTATTTATGTTGTTTTTTTCTATTGTTTCAAGAATGCTGGTGTGCTTGATAATGCTTATGCTGGCGGCGGTCAGCTGCTTGGTTGGTATGGAACGTTCAGCGCTATTTGTACGTTAGGCGTTATTTCCTTGACCACCTGGCTCTCTACTAAGCTCGGAAAAAGAAATACTTTTTTTATTACTATCCCTCTTTCAATCATCGGTTACGCTTTGAAATGGATAGGCTATAACCCTGAGCATCCTTATTTATTGCTTATTGCCGCGCCTTTTATTGCCTTTGGCTTAGGATCTCTGTTTACTCTGATGAACTCCATGGTTGCCGATGTTTGCGATCTGGATGAGCTTAAAACCGACACCCGCAGGGAAGGCATGTTTAGCGCTGTTTATTGGTGGATGGTGAAATTAGGGATAGCGCTGGCATCGGTCATCTCCGGATTCCTTATTAACGCCACCGGTTTTCGTCAGGAGTTAGGCTTGGGTCAGGCACCCGGAACGTTATTATGGCTGAGAATTTTTGATATCTGTATTCCGATCATCACTTCTATCATTGCTATTTTTATCATTAAGACTTTCGAAATCTCGGAAGATAAGGCATATGACATTAGGGGCCAGGTTGAACGACGCAGAGAAGAAAGACGAAAAGAGGGAATACGGATAGAAGAAGAAAAGCGAAAAGGCCAAAGAAGGGAATAGGATTGGGGGCGATTGTAGGATGAAAAGATTGCGTAAAGTTAAAAGTGTAACGTGTAATGTAATTTTATGGTTATTGATTTTTCTGGCATTACACATTACACATTACACATTACACAAATCTTTTGCTGCGCAACCGGTTCCGGTTGTAGAGAAATCATCTTCCGGAGACCTTGCTACCAAAGCTTGGGTTGCCCATGGCAGGCGCGATATTGAAGCAACAAATAAATATACCCAGGAGTGTATTAATTTATATCAAAAGCAGGCAGATAAAGAGCAGGCCGGCTTAACCGCTTTGCCTAAAAATAAAGAAGAGATTGAAATGGTGCAAGTTTTGAATGATGTGGCTACCTGTTATTTTATTCAAGCCGAAAGCCTGATGCGCCAGCAAAAAAATGAACTGGCTAAGAAGATGTTTAAAGTAATTATGGATAAATATTTTTATAGCCAGGCCTGGGATCAGCGAGGTTGGTTTTGGTCGCTCCGGCTGGTTGCCGAGCAGAGTATAAAGAAAATCGAAACCGGCTCAATTGAGGTTCAACAGAAAAAGCGGGTTAGCCAATTGCCGACAAAATTAGTTTTATTTGATCCAGGTAAAGAAGACTTTGTTAATTATGAAAAATACGGTGAGTTTAAAAATGTCGGAACCAAGGATTATCAGTATGTGATTACTGATCAAGAGGGGCTAATGGCGGCAGTTGGAGAAGGTATTTATCCTAATAACAGCGCGATTAGGAATGACCCGATTTTTAAGCAGGTGATTAAAGATAAGCGCCTGGAGGGTGATGCCTGGGATTTTCTTTATTCTCCGGATTTAGAGGCGGCATTTGTGAAATGGGCTATCTCTAGCGAGCCGCAAGGGGTAAAATTATTCTATACCGGCTTGATTTTTGAAAGAGCCGGTTTGGTTACTCAGGCGATTAAGTGCTATTATTCCGTTTTAGTGCATTTCCCCGGCAGTTATGGTTGGACTTATTGGCATACACCCTTGTATATGGGGCAGGTAGCGATTGCTAAAATTAATTTCCTCCTAAGGCGTAATCCGCAGTTAGGCTATAAACTTAGCGGAGCAGAAATAAACATTATTAATGGTTTTGATAATGAGATTATTAATGATCTGGTGCTTGTTAATCCCGGGAAGTTTGTAAAAATTAATTTAATTCAGGAAGCCGCTAAGGTTAACCCTTCCACTGATTCTTTAGTTGTTAAAAAAGAGCTCGGCCATGGCCAGGTGCGCTTAGTTCAATATGAAAATGATGACTGGCAGCTGCTCGTGGATGATAAGCCTTATATCATTAAAGGGGTTACTTATGCTCCGACTAAGGTTGGGCAGTCTCCGGATGAAAAAACCATGGGTAATTGGATGGAAGAAGATTTTAATAAAAATGGGAAGATTGATGGGCCATTTGATGCTTTTGTGGATAAAAATAAAAATAATATCCAGGATGCCGGTGAGCTGGCTATTGGCGATTTTAAATTAATGCAGGATATGGGGGTTAATACTATTCGCTTGTATCACTATCCGATGGAGGTAAATAAAGACCTGATGCGCCAGATGTATAATGTTTACGGGATACGCGTAATTATGGGGGATCTTTTGGGCAAATATACCATTGGTTCGGGCGCTGCCTGGAACCCTGGTACGGACTATAACAATGAAGAGCACAAAAAGAATATGATTGCTTCTGTTACCAAGATGGTTAATGAATTTAAGAATGAACCCTATATTTTGTTTTGGCTCCTGGGCAATGAGAATGTTTATGGTTATGCCTGTAACGCCAATGAGCAGCCGGAAGTTTATTTTAAATTTGCAAATGAAGTGGCTAAAATAATTAAATCTTTAGACCCGCAGCATCCGGTAGCTATCTGCAGCGGAGATATTTTATTTTTGGATAAATTTGGCAAAAATTCTCCAGATATCGATATTTTTGGTACCAATGCTTACCGCGGCGATTATGGGTTTGGAGCTTTTTGGAGGCAGGTTAAAGAGCAGGCAGGCAAGCCGGCCTTTATCACTGAGTTTGGCTGTCCGTCTTATGCCGAGGGCAAAAGCGCTGATCAGGCTGAAGAGTTGCAGGCGCAATATCATTTAGGCTCTTGGGAGGATATGGAAAATAATATGGCTTTTAATGGTTTAGCAAGCAATGCATTGGGGGGATACTCCCAGGGTAACGCATTAGGGGGATACTCTCAAGGTAATGCATTGGGGGGAGTAGTCTTTGAATGGCTGGATGAATGGTGGAAGGCCTATGAGCCGGCAATTCATGATACTAAAGGTTTATGGGCCGGGCCGTTTCCGGATGGCTATATGCACGAAGAATGGCTGGGAGTTGCCGGCCAGGGGGATGGAAAACAAAGCCCGTTTTTAAGACAATTGCGCAAAGTCTATTATATGTATCAAAAAAAGTGGGGCGGTATTTAGGATTTAATTTAACCAGTAACAAAAATAGAAAGGGGAGGTGCGTATGAAGAAGTTATTAGCGGTGTTGTTGGCTTTAGCTTTCTTGGCTCCGGTGGTGGTATCCGCAGCTGAAGATAAGGCCGCAGGCCCCAAGGAGTTTGTGATTTTCTCGGATAAAAATGCCAAAGATAATCATTATATTCCTTCCGGCTGGATGGGTGATTACGGCGACATTAAAATGAATGATCAGTCAGCGGATAATCCGCATGGCGGAACCACCAGCATTCAGTTTATTTATAGCGCCAAAAAATCACAGACTCAAGGTTGGGCAGGTGTTTACTGGCAGAATCCCGCGAACAACTGGGGAAATAAAAAAGGAGGGTTTGATTTAACGGGGATGACCAAGCTTACTTTTTGGGCGCGCGGCGCTAAAGGCGGCGAGATAATCCAAAAGGTCATGGTCGGGGGTATCAAGGGAACTTATCCGGATTCTTTGATGGTGGAGATGGGGCCGATTGAGTTAAGCGATACCTGGAAACAGTATACCGTCAACTTAGTGGGTAAGGATCTAACTTACGTTAACGGGGCTTTTGGCTGGACGACTACTGCAGACTTAAATCCTAATGGCGCTACATTTTATATCGATGATATAAAATTTGAAGTGGATACCGCTTTAAAGCCTGAGGGCAAAAAACAGCAAGCCATGCCATTTTATATTTATGCGGATCGCTCAAGCGTGGCCAATCATTTTATTCCTTCTGGTTGGATGGGCGATTATGGTGACATAAAGTACGATGGAGCTTCTAAAGAAGATGCGTATTTAGGGGATAGCTGCATTAAGATCATCTATAGCGGAAAAGCTACTCAAGGCGCGCGCTGGGCAGGAATCTTTTGGCAGAATCCCGCGAACAACTGGGGTAGCGTGGATGCCGGATTTGATCTTTCCTTGGCCACTAAATTTACTTTTTGGGCGCGCGGTGCAGTAGGCGGCGAGCGCATTGAAGAGTTTAAGGTGGGTGGGATTATGGGAGAGTTCTCGGATTCTGATAGCGCGACTATCGGACCGGTGCTTTTGAATAAAGAGTGGACGCAATACACGATTGACTTAAAAGGCAAAGATATGTCCTATATTATTGGTGGTTTTGCCTGGTCGACTAATATCGACAATAACCCGGAAGGCGCTACATTCTATCTGGATGAAATTAAGTTCGAGTGATTTGAAGAATATCTTGGTTAATTCTGCAGGCTACAGGCGTTTTTTGCTTGTAGCCTGCAGTTTTTTATTTGTGTTTTTTTTATCGGCTTGCCAGGCGGCTAAGCCGGGGGTCCATATTCAAAAATTAAAAAATCAGCATTACCGCCTGATGGTGGCGGGCAAGCCCTATGTGGTAAAAGGAGTTTGTTATAATCCTATTCCTATAGGCGCCAATCACGAATACGATTGGTGGAGTGATCCCAATAAACCCTGGATCGCTGATGGTAAACTAATGAAAGAAATGGGAATTAATACTATTCGTCTTTATCAAGCTCATGAAGATACTCAAGAAGTAAAACAGGTAATTAGCGATTTATATAAATTATACGGGATTCGCACGCTTTTGGGTGATTGGTTGGGGTTCTGGGAATATCCCTGTCCTTTTTATGGGGATAGAAAATTTCAGGACAAAGTAAGCCAGCAGGTGATCAAAATGGTCAGTCTCTATAAAGATGAACCCGGAATTTTGGGTTGGATTTTAGGAAATGAAAATAATTATTCTTGCCTGGGGCATGTAAATCCCTGGTCGAGCCCCGAGGTGGACCTGGAGCCGGATCCGCAGAAACAGAAATTGATGAAGGAAGAGATTTATTACTCTTTTGTAAATGAGATTTCCAAACAGATCCATAAAATAGATCGCAACCACCCGGTAGGTTTAGGCAACGGGGAGTTGGTGGGTTTGGATGCAGCTAATCAGTTTTGTCAGGACGTGGATTTTGTGGCCTGTATTATTTATCGCGGTAAAACTTTTGGCAATCTTTTTAAATCCTTAAAGATGACCTTTGACAAGCCGCTATTGTTGGCGGAGTTTGGCGCCGATAGCTATGACGCCTACTTAAAAAAAGAAGATCAAAATATGCAGGCTTTTTTTCTGCAGTCGCAGTGGAATCAGATCTATGAAAATCTGGCCGCAAATAAGATCGGCGAAGGCAATTGCCTGGGGGGAATAGTTTTTGAGTGGACGGATGAATGGTGGAAACACAATCAGGATAATCCGGAAGGCTGGAAGCTTCATGATACTGAGAGCAGTTGGTCTAACGGCAGTTATTATTACGATATTCGCGCGTTGGGTAACAAGAATATGAATGAAGAATGGTTTGGCCTGGTGGCGTTGTCTCTGGAGTTAGAGAACGGTATAAATAAACGCCTGCCGCGTAAGGCCTATTATGTGATCAGAGAGTTCTGGAAAAATCCGGTCATCAAAAAACCGCGTGGTAAAAAATCTCGCTAGGTAGCAAAAGATATTCAAGGGGGGGCACCTGGTGTTAATAGGCACCCGACGCCAATAGGTATTGCGTCGGTGTACGCTAGGTAGCGTAAATTGCGCCAGTGTTCGCCAGGTGGCGAAGATTGCGCGGGTATTGTCTAGATAGGCAAGGAGGAGGATATGTCAGTTTCTTTAAGATGTATGATAATATTTTTAAGTATTATTTTAGGGGCGCCGGCAACTTTTTTTGCTCAGCCGGTGGCGCAAGAAACCACCGCTGGTTGTTTGGATATCCAAGAAGCTGAATCAAAATATTTGGCCCGGAACCAGTATAATGAATTTATTGATTTTTTAAATAATTTTAAAGACAAAGATAAGCCTACCCAGCTTTGTTTGGATTATTATAAAGCCCAGGCGCGTTATACGCAGCTTAAATATTTAGAGGAGAAACAATCCTGGGATGATTATTTTGCTAACGGTAATACTTATCGTGACGAACTCGTTAAAAATGCCCAAAAGGTTATTGACCAAACGGATAGCGCTAATCCCCTAAAGATCAAAAGCAGGCTTTTGCTTTGGCAATTCCATCGTGACCAGCAAGATGTTTTTGCTCAAGAGGCTTTAGAAAGTTTGGTGACCGAAGTGAAAGCTTATGCTCAGGAATCCGCGGATCTGGATTTAGTTAAAGAGGCGGCGGATAAACTTTTAGCCTCTGAAGAAAAATCCAAAGCGCGCGAAATTTATAAACTTTATGTGCAGGGACTGATGACGCAAAAAATGACTGCTCCTCAGCTTAAAAGCGCAGCGGCGGGGTTTTATAAGCAAGGTAATTTAGATCTGGCCATGAGTATTTACGATATTTATATAGAGGAGATCTCTAAGAGTTCTGAAGTTGGGAAATTAGTTCCGGAGTTGTTTGAGATTGCCAGTCTTTTTGTTTATAAGTCTCCCGGTTTCTACGATATGGCTTACGCGGAGAAAATTTATGCTCAGATCGAAGCGACAGGGCAAAAGGATGTATTTAATCAGGAGACAATCTATTTGCGCGCCTTTAACTTAGAGAAATTCAGCGCCTATAAGGAGGCGGGGAAGTTTTACCTACAGTTGACTCAAATTTATCCGGATTCCAAGTATTTTGATGAGGCTATTTATAAAGTGGCCATGATTAACGCTTATGCTTTGGCGCAGATAAATGAGGCCAGGAAATATTTTGAATTACTTAGCGTTAAAACTATAATTAGCCCCCAGGTAATTTCAGCGCTATATCAGTTAGGGCTCTTAGCCCAATGGGAGGGCAATTTAGTTAAAGCTAAAGATTATTATGATTTAGTAGCCCAGCGCGCCAAGGATAAGTATACGGCAACCGTGGCACAATCTAAGGAGCGTATCCTGGAAATTCAGGAGAATAAGCCGCTTAATTATAATTTAAAGACCTTCCTGGACGTATCCTTAAAGAATGAATCCGCGCTGGTGGAGATGAATAAGGCGCAATTGATCAGCGCCAGCTATATATTGGAAAAGAATCAGAATAATACCGTTTCTTCAATCGTAAATATGCCCTCCAGCGGCTGTAATCAGGTCCAGTTGCAGTATCTTTGGAGCGGAGATTTAGGAGGCGCTACTCCGGGGGTTAACGAAAGTAATTTTGCCGGCGCTTATTCCCAGAACGGAACCAAAGAGGTCAATATTGTTATTATTTCACCCGCCGGCACCCTAGATCGCTCGTTCATCATGGTGGATGTTTATTAGCTTAAAAGCTTACTTGGGAATTAACCGATTCTCTTGAAAATACTTGACTTAAAGCTTTTTTAGTAGTATAAATAAGATAATTGAAAGAATAAATTTTAAGTTTTAGCTGTAAAAATTACAATTGAGTTGATCTTTTTAGACGAGAAAAATAATCTAGCTAATGCGCGCACTGGATTTACAAAAAGAAGAATTTAGCGAAAAAGAAAAACGTAATATTGAAATACTCAGCATACTTCGCCGGCAGGGTCCGATTAGCCGTTCAGATATTTCGCAGGAGATGGGAATAAATGTCGTCAGCATCTCTAATTATATTGACGATTTTATTAAATCTAACCTGGTTTACGAAAAAGCGCTGGATGTATCCGAAGGGGGCCGCCGTCCGGTGTTGTTGGATTTAAATCCGCGCGCCGGTTATGCCATTGGCGTAGGGTTGAACCTGATGAATATGGTCGGGTTGCTGGTAGATTTAAAGGGCAATATTATTACCAAGACCCAAATCGCCCGCCCGCAGGTATCGGTCAAGGAAGTTTCGGAGTCTCTTTTAGAAATTGTGCGGGAAATTTTAAGGCGCTCCAAGGGGTATGTTGAAAATATCAAAGGCATCGGGGTGGGGATTGCCGGTTTAATTAATAAAAAAGACGGCTCGATCCATTGGCCGCAGAAGATGGATCATTATTATACTTACGCTTCGGTGGACCTGCCCTTAAGAGGGTTGATGGAAAAAGAATTTAATTTACCGACGCTCATTGAAAATGATTCAACCAGCGCTTGTTTTGGCGAGCATTGGTTTGATTTAAAAGAAAATTATAAAAATGTTCTTTATATGTTTTCCGGGGTGGGTTGCGGAATGATTATTAACGGTGAACTTTACCGAGGTGCGCAAGGTTATGCCGGAGAAGTTTCCGTGTATAACTATAAAGAGCAGGATCTTTTTAGCTGCGAGGCTGCCCAGCCTTGTTTTATTAAACGCTGGGATTTAGATTTAGGAATTGTTGGCGATATGAAAAAAATCTTGCTGGCAGATAAACAAAAGTCAGAAGATTTTTTTCGCATCAGTCCAAGCAGCCTGGAGAGCTTAGATTTAAAAAGCGTTTTTAACGCTGCGCGTTTAAAGAATCCGGTAGCTTTGGCGGCTTTAGAAAAGGCAGCCAAAAGGTTAGGGATTAAAATCGCCTTTTTAGTTAACCTGCTTAATCCCCAGGTTGTAATTATCGGCGGGGGTTTTGAAGAGTCCGGCGAAGAATTTTTGAATATGGTCAGGAGCACAGTTATAGATTGGGCTTTTCGTGAGTCAACCAGCAATTTAAAAATAACTTATTCTGCGTTAAGAGAAAATGCCGTAGCCATGGGCGCGGCTAGTTTAGTTTTAGAGAAGGTGTTTGCCCAATTATAAGCCACAAGGCAATGGTTTGCTTTCCATTAAGCAAAGCCATAATTAGGGGGGATTATGGATCAGAAGATAAAATTTATCATTATCGGTTTAGCTGTCTTTTGTCTGGCGTGTCTTCTTCTTTTTGTGCAGTCATTCAGCCAGCAGCAGAGGCTGGTAAGGGAAGGCAATGATTTAAAAACCGAGAACGCAGCTTTAGTGAGTAAGGCCAGCAAGCTGGAGAATGATTTAAAAGATAATCAGGGCAAAATAAATTCTCTTAAAGCCGAAAGAGACAAAGGGATTGAAGAGCTTAATGCGCTGCAGAAAAAATTTGAATCGGTAGGCAAGATCCGGGATGAGTTGATCGAAAAGCTAAAAGAAAAGAGCCGCGCACAGCAGGCACCGGTAGTCAGTGCCGCCCCGGCAGTACAGCCGGAGGCTCCTGTTGCGCAGAATACCGACGCTTATTGGGGGACAGTGCTCAAAGCTAAAAAAGAATTAGAGATGCAGCTATCCAGCATCCGGGTGGAATTAAGAAACTTGCAGATGATTAATGAGTCATTGCGCAAAGATAAGACTAAGACGGAATTAGAGCTTAAGCTTGAGACGCAGCTATCTAGTGTGCGGGCAGAGCTAAAGAATCTGCAAATTAATAATGAGTCATTACGTCGAGAGAAGAGTATTTTAGAGATAGATATTGTTAATTTGCGCAGCGAGAAGAAGGATATTCAAAGGCAGCTTGATTATAATCAGAAGCTTCTGGATAGCATGTCTCAAGAAGTGGTGCGCGAGAGAAATGACAAAATGGCGATTCAGGATAGTTCTAAAACTATTAAAGCCGAGAACAAGCTTTTGGTCCGACAATTAAAAAGCTTGGTTAACCGTAAGATGCTTTTAGATAAAAAGGTAGCGGATCTATCGGAAAATAAATCTGTATTAGAGAAGCGTTTAAATGAGATGGAGAGGATGATCGCCGGCCGGGCGGCTAAGATCGACGCACTCAAAAATGAACTAAGTACCGTAAAAGGGGAAAAGGCCCAAGATACAGACAAGGGCTCCGTGGAGTTGCCGGCAATTGTGGTACGTTCGGCTTCCTCTTCCATTGAAAAATCCCAGGCTCAGATCCAGGAGTTTGGCGGTAAGGTTTTGGCCGTAAATTTAGATAGCAATTTTGTGGTTATCGATTCGGGTTCTTCCGGCGGGGTTAAGGTGGGGGACGTATTTAATATTTACCGCGACGGCCGATCGATCGCTACTATTGAGGTAATTCAAACCCGGGCCAGCATCTCCGCCTGTGATATCAAGACCATGAGTACTCCGCTAAAAATCGGAGATTATGTTAAATAACCCGTTTTTAAGTTAAGATATAATGACCCGTACAAGAAAAATCCCTTCCAAGAATATTTCCATCGTTGATGTGGCTAAGGCTAGCGGTGTATCCATCACTACTGTTTCCCGGGTGATCAATAAGATTGGTACGGTAAAAGAAGCTAATCGGGCTAAAGTAGCCAGGGCCGTCCGGGAACTAAAATTTCAGCCTTCTATTTTCGCCCAGCGTCTGGCAACCGGTAAAAGCAATGTGGTGGCTTTGGTTATCCCCCGTTATGAAGGGGTGTTTTATTCATTTTATGCCCTGGAACTTATTCGTGGGGTAGGAACGATGTGTGAAGTTTTAAAACTGGACCTGCTCTTACATTTAACGGATGCCCGCACCCCCCTGGTTTTGCGCGGAGTAGGCGGAGTAATCTTTTCTGATATTATCGGTAACCGTGCACAATTAGAGGACAGCTTAGCCAAAGGCATACCCAGTGTAGTAATCAATTATTATGTGGATGATCTGGATGTTTCTTGTATTGCTATCGATAATGCCGGCGGCGCGGAAAATGCGGTTAATTATTTGATTGAATTAGGCCATAAAAAAATTGCGCATATTACCGGCGATGTAATGACCCAGGCCGCCGCCAAGCGCCTGGAGGGTTATAAGCGGGCGCTGGAGAAGAATGATATCAAAGTCCGGCAGGATTATATATTTGAAACCGATTATTCTCGCGGCGCAGCCAGAAGTGCGGCAGAGAAATTAATCAAGGCCACTGATCCGGCCACCGCTGTTTTTGTTGCTTCTGACGCGATGGCCCTGGAGGTTATGGCGGTGGCCCGCGAATTGGGCAAGCATATCCCCAACGATTTATCGATTGTGGGGTTTGATGACAATCCTTCGGGGCTTTACGGCCCGGTAGGCTTGACCACCGTGCGCCAGCCGCTCATCCGGATGGCCGAAGAAAGCGTCAAAGAATTAAATCGCCTGATTGGTTTAAGTAAAAAAGCAATAAAAAAGATTTTACTTCCCGCAGAGTTGGTTAACCGGGAGTCCTGCAAGCCTTTTGCCGGCGGATAAGCTCTTAATACAACCTATTGTATATTGTCAAAATGTTTACCCCACATATTGTAAAATTTTTTATTGACAAGGGTGGGCTGTTTTGTTATAGTGCTGGAGTAATTTGTATCTAATCTTCCAAAATAATCGAGGTGAAAAATGGAATTAAAGTTAACACCCAACGCCATCAAGGTTCTGGAGCGTAGGTATCTACGCAAGGACCAGGAAGGCAAGCTGATTGAAACTCCGGAACAAATGTTTACCCGCGTATCCAGCGCGATTGCCGTTGCGGATAAGCAATACGGCTCAAGCGATGAGGATATTAAAATAATTCAGGATGCATTTTTTAAGATGATGGCTAATTTGGAATTCTTACCCAATTCTCCTTGCTTAATGAATGCCGGAAAAGAATTAGGCCAGCTGTCGGCTTGCTTTACTCTTCCGATTGAAGATTCCATGGAATCAATTTTTGAAACTTTAAAAATTACTAGCTTGATTCATAAATCCGGCGGCGGGACAGGATTTAATTTTTCCCGCCTGCGCCCGAAAAATGCCGTAGTTAAAACTACCGGCGGAGTAGCCAGCGGGCCGATTTCATTCATGCGCGTTTATGATGCGGCCACCGAGGCGGTTAAACAGGGAGGGACCCGGCGTGGGGCAAATATGGGGATCTTGCGCGTGGATCATCCGGATATTATGGAGTTTATCATCTGTAAGGAAAACAATAATCACATTACCAATTTTAATATCTCCGTCGCCATTACCGATGAGTTTATGCGCCGGCTGGCTAAGGGTGAGGATTATGATTTAATTGATCCGCATACGCATAAGCCCGTGCAGAAAATTAACAGTAAAGAGGTTTTTAATTTAATCGTAAAGCAGGCGCATAAAAACGGCGAACCCGGAATTATTTTTATTGATCGGATTAATCAATATAATCCTACTCCGAAATTAGGCTTGATCGAAAGCACTAACCCTTGCGGCGAACAACCATTATTGCCTTATGAGTCTTGCGATTTAGGTTCGATAAATTTAGATCAGATGTGTAAAAAGACAGGCGCGCGCTGTGAAATTGACTGGGAAAGGCTTGGCGAAGTAACGGCTTTAGCCGTACATTTTCTGGATAATTTAATTGATGTAAATAAATTTCCGCTTCCGGAAATTGAGAAGGCGACTAAGGCTACCCGTAAAATAGGTTTAGGGGTGATGGGCTGGGCTAGCCTGTTAATTCGCCTGAATATCCCTTACAGCAGCGAAGAGGCGGTGGCTTTGGCGGAAAAAGTAATGGGCTTTATTTTAGATGAATCAAATAAGAAGTCTTTGGAGTTGGGAAAGACTAAGGGGGTGTTTCCGGCTTTTAAGGGAAGTATTTATGATCGTAAAGATGGAGCTACTAGAATGCGTAATGCTACTCTGACGACCATTGCTCCTACCGGAACAATTAGTATTATTGCCGGGCCTTGTTCATCGGGAATTGAACCGCTATTTGCGCTATCCTATCATCGCAATGTTATGGATAATGATAAGCTGGTGGAGGTTGAGCCGTTATTTGAACAGGTGGCCCGCGAAAGAGGGTTTTATAGCAGTCAGCTTATGGAAAAAATCGCTCAGAACGCTTCCATTAAAGATATTAAGGAAATCCCTGAAGATGTACGCAGGATCTTTGTCACCTCGCATGATATTGCACCGGAGTGGCATGTGCGGATGCAGTCGGCTTTTCAAAAATATGTGCATAATGCCACCAGCAAGACGGTTAACTTTCCTCACGAGGCAACCATTGAAGAGGTGCGCAAGTCTTATATCCTGGCCTTTGATTCCAACTGTAAAGGTATAACTATTTATCGCGATAGAAGCCGTGAAGAGCAGGTGTTAAATGTCGGCAAGCCTAAAGAGAGGTCAGAGGCTAAAGGTATCTATGAGATGAAGAAGGAGATCGCCCCGCGTCCCCGGCCGGAAGTAATTATTGGGACGACAACTAAAGTTTCTACCGGTTGCGGCAATCTTTATGTGACGATCAATATCGATGAAGACGGCAAGCCTTTTGAGTTATTTACTCAGATGGGTAAAGCCGGAGGTTGCGCGGCTAGCCAGTTGGAGGCAACCGGACGGTTGGTTTCTTTAGCTTTTCGTGCCAATATTGAAGTAAAATCTATCATTGAGCAGTTACGTAATATTCGTTGTCCTTCTCCTTCCTGGGAAAAGGGCCAAAGAATATTCTCTTGCGCGGATGCGATTGCCCGGGTGGTCGAGCGCCGCTTGATAAATGTGCAGGCAGCTGCTTTGGCTACCGCAGAATCAATGACGATCCCGATGAAACATTCGCATGACGATCAGTTGCAGTCTAGTGATCTTGACGAGCAGGTCAATATTGTGGGAATGTGCCCGGATTGCGGAGGCGCTCTGCGCCATGAGGAAGGCTGCGTTAAATGTCATGGTTGCGGTTATTCTAAATGCTAACCTAGTTTCGCCAATAATATTTCCATGAACAATTTTGATACTTCGACGTTGCTCAGTATCAACTCTGAGCAGGGGCGAAGGGTTGAAGTGATGGTGATCGGTGCCGGCCATGCCGGCATCGAAGCCAGCCTGGCGTGCGCCCGGATGGGCGTTAAAACGCTCATGCTTACTTTAGATATTAATTCTATCGGCAGGATGAGCTGTAACCCGGCGATCGGCGGAGTGGGTAAGGGGCAGTTGGTTAAAGACCTTGACGCTTTAGGTGGGGCGATGGGAATCGCCGCGGACGCTTGCGCCATACAATTTCGTATTCTTAATTCTTCGCGCGGGGCGGCGGTGCAGTCATCGCGGGCCCAAATTGATATGCGCAAATACAGCCGCTATATGCGCAAGCTGCTTTTGCGTCAGAAGAATCTTACCGTTAAAAAGGCCCAGGCGCTTAAACTGATTGTTCAGGATGGGAAAGTTTCCGGAGTAATTACGGATAAGGGTTCGCTTTGCGCGGAATGCGTAGTTATCTGCCCGGGGACATTTTTAGACGGCCTGATCCATGTGGGCTTAAAACATTTTAGCGGCGGTAGAATTAATGAGCCGGCTTGCCGGCTGCTGGCGGATAATTTAAAAGAATTAGGTTTTAATCTGCTTCGTTTTAAAACCGGCACCTGCCCGCGCCTGGATAAAAGTACCATTAGTTATCTTAAACTGATTAGACAAGACGGCGATTTATCCCCTAAGCCGTTTTCATTCTCGACTAAAAACTGGAAACGTAAACAAGTTCCCTGTTATATAACTTATACTAATCAAAAAACCCACCAGATTATCCGCAATAACCTTAACCGTTCTCCGCTATATTCCGGGATCATTAAAGCCACCGGGGTCAGGTATTGCCCATCCATTGAAGATAAAATTGTTAAATTTGCCGATAAAGAACGGCACCAGGTTTTTCTGGAGCCGGAAGGTTTAGGGGTCAATGATATTTATTTAAATGGCGTTTCTACCAGCCTGCCGGAAGATGTGCAGCTGGAGCTGTTACATTCGATCCCGGGGTTAGAAAAAGCTAAAGTGCTGCGTTTTGGTTATGGTATTGAACATGTGGTGGTTGAGCCTACTCAGCTTTATCCGACTTTGGAAACA
>JAZDLL010000089.1:0-4266 GCA_043802105.1 Candidatus Omnitrophota bacterium | reverse complement strand
ACTACCGCGACATTATTGGGGTTTAGCTATTTTAATGAGGGTAAATTCCCCTATGCCTTTCCCAACTTCGGGGCAGCCAGGATGGGTGCGCCGATGAACGCTTTTGTGCGGGTAGACAGCGATCCGGTGCGTTTACGCAGCCAGATTTATGAGCCCAATTACGTAATTATCGTTGATCCTACGCTGCTGCGCGGGTTTAACTGTTTTTCCGGGCTAAAAGAAGACGGGATAGCAATTATTAACGGCAAAGAGGACATGGAGTTGCCGAAGTTAAAGGCCAAACAGAAGGCTTTCCTGGTCCCGGCCAATGAAATTGCCTTAAGAAATATCGGCCGCCCATTAGGCAATACCGCTCTGATCGGGGCATTTGCGGCGGCTACCGGAGAATTAAAATTAGATAATCTTATTACGGTGGTGAAGAACCGCTTTAGCGGCAAGGCTCAGGAAGGGAATATCCAGGCAGTTAAAGAAGGTTTTGAATTCGTCAAAAATAAATTAAAAGGATAGTATGTTCGGACCGTTAACCGTAAAACCATCAGAGAGTAAAGGCGATAAAACCGGTAGCTGGAGAACCCAGCTGCGGCCGCATTATTTACATAAAGACTGTATTGCTTGCCGGATGTGTTTGATGATCTGTCCGGAAGGCTGCGTGCACGGAAAAGAGAAGAACGCTTTTTGGTCGGATTACAATTTCTGCAAGGGTTGCGGAGTTTGTGCGGATATCTGTCCTAAAAAAGATATTGCCATGGTGACTGAAGAATCCAAAGGTGAAGACAAGTGAAAGAATTCGTAGAAGGTTCACACGCGATAGCACAAATTATCAAGGCTTGCCAGCCGGGGGTAATTTCTGCCTATCCGATAACTCCTCAAACACATATTGTTGAAGATCTGGCTCAAATTGTAGCTAATGGCGAAATTAAGGCGCAGTTTGTGAATGTCGAAAGCGAACATTCCGCCGCTTCCGTAGTTTTGGGCGGTTCAGCGACCGGTGTGCGGGTTTATACCGCCACCAGCTCCCAGGGTTTATTCTATATGCAGGAGGTAGTTTTTAATATTGCCGGGATGCGCCTGCCGGTGGTGATGACCTGTGCTAACCGCGCCATCAGTGCTCCGATAAATATCTGGAATGACCAGCAGGATTCAATATCTTTGCGGGATGCCGGATGGGTCCAAATTTACGCTGAGGATAACCAGGAAGCAGTGGATTTCCACCTGATTGCTTATCGTTTAGCCGAAGATAAGCGGGTGATGTTGCCGGTGATGGTTTGTATGGACGGTTTTATCCTAACTCACGGTATGGAAACCGTGGATATGCCGGAGCAGGATAAAGTAGATAAATTTTTACCAACTTATAAGCCTTTGTATAAATTAGACCCGGCAGATCCGATCTCCATGGGGCTTTTAGCTGATCCGGATTATTATATGGAAGCCCGCTTTGCCATTCAGGAAACCCTGAAAGAATCGATCGGCTATTTATCCGAAATTAGCGGTGAGTTTAAAGCGGTTTTTGGCCGGGATTATAAAGATTTACTGGTCGAAGAGTACCAGACTAAAGATGCGGATAAAGTGATTGTGGCCATGGGTTCCGTTTGCGGAACAATTAAAGAAGTGGTGGATGAGCAGCGGGCTAAAGGAAAAAAGGTCGGGCTCCTGCGCATTATTACTTATCGCCCATTTCCCTACGCCCGGGTTTATGAAGCGTTAAAAGATGTGCCGCGTGTCGCGGTTTTAGATAAAGCGGTTTCTTTGGGGGCTTATGCGCCGATTGCCGTGGAGATGAAGGCGGCTTTCTACGGCAAAAAGAAAGGCCCGAAAGTAATCAGCAGCTTTGTCGGCGGCTTAGGCGGAAGAGACATTACTTTAGAATCTATACATGAAGTATTTAGAAGATTAACGGCCAAGGAAGTTAATTCTGACTTTATCGATCTAAAACCAGAGTTGCTTAAGGAGGACTATGGAAAATAGCCCTTTATTTAAATCTGGACATACGGCTTGCGCCGGCTGCGGCCAGGCGATTGCTGCGCGTTTAGTCATTGAAGCCGCCGGCTCAAATACGATTATTGCCAATAACACCGGTTGCCTTGAGGTTTTTTCTACCAAATATCCGGAAACTGCCTGGGGGGTACCCTGGATCCATTCTTTGTTTGAAAATGCCGCGGCGGTGGCTTCGGGTATTGAAGCTGCGCTGATCTATTTAGGTAAGAAAGACACGATTAATGTGATTGCCCAGGGCGGAGACGGTTCCACCGGGGATATCGGTTTACAGGCTTTAAGCGGGATGCTGGAGCGCGGCCATGATATTTTGTATGTTTGCTATGATAATGAGGCTTATATGAATACCGGGGTACAGCGCAGCGGGCTGACTCCTTTTGATACCAATACTACGACTAGTCCGTCGGGTGCGCGGTCTTCAGGAAACATCCGGCCGAAAAAACCTGTACCGGAGATCTGTAACGCACATGGGATTCCTTATGTAGCTTGTGCTTCCGCGGGTTTTCCTCAGGATTTAACACGTAAAGTAAAAAAAGCAATTTCAATCAAGGGGCCTAAATATATCCAAGTGCATGTACCTTGTCCTTTAGGTTGGCGTCATGAAACAAATCAAATGTTACCGGTAGCCAAATTAGCGGTTGAAACCGGACTTTATCCTTTGTTCGAATATGAGAACGGAGTTTTAATTAATCGTAGGCAGTTTGCTCCCAAGCCGGTGGAAGAATATTTAAAGAGCCAGGGCAGATTTAAACACCTCCTCAATAATCCTGAAGAGATCAAAAAAATTCAGGAGATTGCGGATAATAATATAAAGAAGTATGGTTTGAAGTTAGAGGCTTAGGTAATGACGGATGGTGCTGATAGGCACCCGACGCCAATTGCACCTTGCCCAAGTAGGAATTGGGCAAGTGTCCGCCAGGTGGCGGAGTATTGCGTCGGTGTACGCTAGGTAGCGCAATGTCGTCTAGGTAGACGATACCCGGCGCCAAGTAGTATTGCGCCGGTATTGTATCTGTATACAAGGAGGGGAAATATGGGAAAGCAAGCAAGGGCAATAGCGGATTTAAGTTTAAAGGATTTGGTTAAAGATTTAAATAAGGCATATTGTGATGAATGGTTAGCATTTTATCTTTACTGGTATATGGCGCAGACTGTTTCCGGAAGGGCTTATGAAGATACTAAGGAGATGTTGGAAAAAATAGCCAAAGATGAATTAGAGCATGCCACGGAACTGGCGGATTTAATCACTAAGTTAGGAGATGTCCCAGTAGCTAACCCCATGGATTTAGAGAAGGGGGCTAACAGCGCATATTTAACGCCGCCGAAAAACACCGCGGATATTAATCGGATTATTCGTATCGTCGCGGAAGCCGAGGCAGGGGCAATTGAAGTTTATAATAAGTTAGCTAAGAAGACGCTGGGCAAAGATCATGTTACTTACCAGCTAGTTAGCCATATCTTGAGCGAAGAAGTAAGTCACGAAGAGATGTTTGAAAATTTGTTGGAGAGATAATTAGGCACCAGGCGCTAATTGCACCTGGCGCTAATTAGGCATCCGGCGCTTATTTGAATTGCGCCGATGTCCGCCACGTGGCGGAGTATTGCGCGAGTGTTGTCTAGGTAGACAAAGGAGATAGTATGGCCAAGGTTACTGTTGATGCTTCTACATGTGTAGGTTGCGGTTTATGTGAACAGTCCTGCCCGGATGTTTTTGAAGTGCAGGGTGATGGAATTGCTCATGTAAAGTCACAGGTTTGTGCGTCCTGCAATTTGCAGGAAGTGGCAGATTCTTGTCCGGTTAATTCGATAAAAGTAGGCTAATAAGTAAAATTTAAAATAAAGGGGACGGTTCTCTTTTTTAAGAGAACCGTCCCCTTTATTTGTTCCCTTTATTTTTATTGCGCTTTTTTCTTTAGCTGCGTAGTGAATTCAGCGAAGGATTCGTTTTTCTTGGTGGAGAGTAATCTTTGAGAGAAACTTTCCTTTTCTTTCAGGAATTTATTTTCGTCAATTGGCTTGGTAGATTTGAGTTTAATAATGTAATAGCCTTGGTCATTAGAAATTATACTGCTTGGTTCTTTATCCCTTAACTTTTTAGCGTTATCCCAGAAGATCCTGGCTACTCCTAAATTTTCAATCATGCCGTTAGATTTAAAGAAATCGGTGCTGGCGCTTTTTAAGCCGCAAGCGGCGGCCTGATTAAATTCCACCTGCTTTAATTTCTCTGCACATTCATTTATTTTTTTCTGAGCAATGTCTTTAGCCGTTTCATTG
>JAZDLL010000042.1:0-10143 GCA_043802105.1 Candidatus Omnitrophota bacterium | reverse complement strand
CTGAGCGATTCTAGCATTGATCGCGGCATTTTTGCCCGCACCTTCAACAATGGTGGAATTCTCTTTGTCGATCTTTATTTTTTTAGCCCGGCCCAAGTCTTCAATATCAACATTTTCCAGCTTGATACCGAGATCTTCAGTTAAAGCTTTGCCGCCGGTTAAAATAGCAATATCTTCGAGCATGGCTTTACGTCTATCACCATAGCCCGGAGCTTTTACTGCGCAAGCCACAAAAGTACCCCGAATCTTATTAACCACTAAAGTGGCTAAAGCTTCCCCGTCAACTTCTTCGGCGATAATCAATAGCGGCTTACCTGCCCTGGCGATTTTTTCCAATAAAGGCAGGATATCCTTAATCGAAGATATTTTTTTCTCATAGATTAAAATGTAAACATCCTCTAAGAGCACTTCCATTCTTTCTGCATCGGTAACAAAATACGGAGATAAATAGCCCTGGTCAAACTGCATACCTTCCACCACCTCTAAAGTAGTGGCGGTAGATTTTGCCTCTTCCACGGTAATTACACCGTCTTTGCCGACCTTATCCATGGCTTCGGCAATTAATTCTCCGATATTGGTATCCGAGTTGGCCGCGATGCTGGCCACCTGGGCAATTTCTTTCTTATCTTTAATCGGAGTGGAAAGCTTTCCCAGCTCCTCAACTACTTTTACCACTGCTTTTTCAATTCCGCGCTTTAATTCCATGGGATTTGAACCGGCAGTAACATTCTTTAGCCCTTCGCGATAAATCGCTTCGGCTAAAACGGTGGCAGTAGTGGTACCATCGCCGGCGTTATCCGAGGTTTTTTCGGCAACTTCTTTAACCATCTGAGCGCCCATATTCTCAAAAGCATCCTCTAAATCAATTTCCTTGGCTACGGTGACTCCGTCTTTGGTGATCGTTGGAGAGCCAAATTTTTTGTCAATAACTACGTTGCGCCCCTTAGGGCCTAAAGTTACCTTAACCGCAGCGGCCAGCTGTTCTACGCCCTTTAAAATCTTACGCCGGGCATCATCGCTATACAATAATTGCTTTGCCATAGATTCCTCCTGTTAAATGTATCTTGAACTTATTTAATAATTGCTAAAATATCTTCTTCGCGCAAAATAAGCAAATCTTCGCCTTCTTTGGTCGTGATCTCATTACCGGAATATTTTCCGAAGATTACTTTATCCCCTACTTTTACCTCAGGGGCCGCAATTGTACCATTCTCCAATACTTTACCTTTACCTACGGCAACCACTTTAGCCTCTTGCGGTTTTTCCTTGGCAGAATCCGGCAGGACAATGCCGCCCTTGCTTTTATTCTCTGCCTCTAAAACCTTAACCACGATGCGATCACCCAATGGTTTGATCTCCATCTTGTTACCTCCTTGTGTACAGACACAACATGCGCCACGAGGCGCATACTGGCGCAATGCCTATCTGCGCCATGTACCGGCGCAATACCGCTTATCGCCGGGTGCCTATTGGTTATTATTAAAACTAGCACTCTTTTTCCTAGAGTGCTAATTATAGATAAAAAAATTTTCTTGTCAAGAGATTTTTTTAATGAGCGTTTAACTTAATTATTTCATTCTCATAAACAAGCTTAATTCCGATTAAAGTCAAGTCTTTGATAATTTCAATTTTCATACCTGAATATTTTTTAATTAACACAATATTCCCGCCGGTGCCGATAATTCGAGGGTTTTGGCCAAGCGACTGTTTAATCCTGGTGGCCAGCTCTTTGCTCAGAGCGGCGGTACCCAAAACCACCCCGCTTAAGATGCTATTTTTAGTATCCCGGCCGATCAACATTTTAGGCGGGCGTAATTTTACTTGCGGCAATAATGCGGTCTTCTCTTTTAAAACTTCCAAGGAAATCTTCATCCCCGGAAAAATTAAGCCTCCTAAATATGCCCGCTTTTTAGAAATTACGTCCAAGGTAATGGCGGTTCCGGAATCGATTACAATTAAAGGCCCGGCGTAAAGGCGGCTGGCCGCATAAGCGTTTACCAGCCGGTCTTGGCCGACCTGTTGTGGTATTCGGTACAGGTTTTTTATGGGGACGATCAAATCCTTACCTATTATATAGGGGGCTTTGCCGGTTAAAAGCTTTAAGTGCCGCCCAATAATTTTGGTCAGCTTAGGTACAACGCTACAGATAATGCCGCAGGAAACTTTAGGATAAGCGCTTAATTTTTTTACCAATTGCGATTGGCTATAGGTCTTAGTCGCCAGGTCAAACTGGTATTTTAGTTTTTCTTGAGTGAATAATCCGCAGGTTATATTTGTATTGCCGATATCAATGGCCAATAGCATTGCGCAACTCCTTGACTTTATCCCTAAGTACAGCGGCTTTTTCAAATTGCAGGTTTCTGGCTGCCAACTCCATTTCATATTCTAACTCGGTAATATATTTATGCAACTGGTATTGCTCGGTGGGTTCCCCGGTTAAAGCTTGCACAAATTCTTGGACTTCTTCGGAATCTTCAATGCCTTTTTTGATCGCTTTATCAATAGAGCGCGGGGTGATTTTATGTTGGTGATTAAATTCTATTTGCATCACTCTGCGTCGACGGCTCTGTCCGATTGCTTTTTTCATCGACTTAGTGATCGTGTCAGCATACATAATGACTGTTCCGTCTAAGTTGCGCGCCGCCCGACCTCCTACCTGAATAAGCGCGGTGGCGCTGCGCAAAAACCCTTCTTTGTCAGCATCCAGGATGGCAACTAATGAAACCTCAGGCAAATCCAGGCCTTCGCGCAATAAATTAATCCCTACCAGGCAGTCAAATTTTTTTTCCCGCAACTCTTTGAGTATCACCGAACGTTGGATAGTTTGTATATCAGAATGCAGGTATTTAACTTTTATCCCCTGTTCCGTAAGGTAACTGGCGAGATCTTCGGAGGACCTCTTGGTCAGCGTAGTTACCAGGACTCTTTGATTATTTTTTGCCCGCTGCTTTATTTGAATAATTAAATCCTCAATTTGACCCTCTGTAGGCTTGACAATAATCTCCGGATCAACCAACCCGGTAGGGCGGATAATCTGTTCGATCACTTTATGGCTGCTTAAGTTTAATTCATATTCGTCAGGCGTAGCGGAAACAAAAATTAGTTGTTTTACCAGATGGTTAAATTCATTAAATTTTAACGGCCGGTTATCCAGGCAGGAGTTGAGCCGGAATCCGTAATCTACCAGCGTTTCTTTTCTGGCCCGGTCCCCGGCGTACATCCCCCGGATTTGCGGTAGAGTAGCGTGGGATTCGTCAATAATGGTTAAAAAATCTCCCTGGAAATAATCAATCATTGCCGATGGTCGGGTTCCTGCCGCAGCGCCGTTTAAGTGCCGGGAGTAATTCTCTATCCCATGGCAATATCCGATTTCTTTGAGCATCTCTAAATCATAATTTGTCCGCGATTCCAGACGCTGGGCCTCCAATAATTTATTATTTTTGCGTAATTCTTCCAGCCGCTGCACCAGCTCTTCTTTTATGGAGCCGGTCGCCGCCTGAATCCTATCCGGGGAGGCGATAAAATGTTTAGCCGGATAAATAGCTACCTTAGCCAACCGGGTAATTATTTTAGCCGATACCGGGTCAAATACGGAAATTTGAGATATTTTGTCCTGGCCAAACTCCAAACGCAGCCCCTGCTCGCTGTAAGAGGGAAATACCTCTACTACGTCTCCGCGCACCCGGATTTTGCCGCGTTTAAATTCATAGTCATTACGTTCATATTGAATCTGGATAAGCTTGGCAATTAATTCATCCCTGGGCAAAAGCATATCTTTATTTAAGATCACCAGCATATTTTGATAATCCTGCGGCGAGCCTAAATTATAAATACAGGAAACGGAAGCCACGACAATTACATCCGGGCGGCTGATTAAAGAAGTGGTCGCAGAAAGCCTCAGGCGATCCAGGCGTTCATTAATTGAAGAATCTTTTTCGATATAAGTATCCGTCGAGGGAATATAGGCTTCCGGCTGGTAGTAATCGTAGTAACTGACGAAATATTCAACCGCATTATGCGGAAAAAATTCTTTAAATTCAGCATAAAGCTGGGCAGCTAGGGTTTTATTATGCGAAATTACCAGTGTCGGCAGGTTTACTTTGGCGATGACATTGGCCAGGGTAAAGGTTTTGCCGCTACCGGTTACCCCCAGTAGCGTAGCATAACGTTGTTTAGCCAGAATAGCTTTAGAAAGTTGTTTTATGGCTTTAGGTTGGTCACCGCAAGGCTGAAAACTAGAGATAAGTTTAAATCTATTCATAAAAATTGTATACGAATACAACCTGCGCCACATGGCGCATACCGGCGTAAATCTTATATACGCCGGGTAACCGGCGCAATTCCAATAAGCGCCGGGTGTCTTAGAGAACCTCTAAGCTAATATCTACGGATTCAATTGAATCTGTTAGCTCGCCGATCGAAATTATCTCTACTCCGGTGGCGGCGTATTGCTTGACGTTACCCAGGTGGATGCCTCCGCTGGCTTCTAGTTTGGTTAGGCACAATCGGCAATTATGCAAAAGATTATTCCTGATCTTGACGGCTTTTAAAATATCCCGGATTTTCATGTTGTCGAGCATGATGATATCTGGCTTAAAACTTAAAGCGCGTATAAATTCTTTTAAGTTTTGAACTTCAATTTCAATTTTACACCCTTTAGGTACGCCGGGTAACTTAGTATAGCCGCCCATAATTTTCAAATGGTTGTCTTTAATGAGAACCATTTCATCTAAACGCATCCGGTGATTATACCCTGAACCTACTCTCACTGCATATTTCTGTAAACTTCTTATGCCGGCTATAGTTTTACGCGTATCGGTAATTTTGGTTTTAAACGGCTCTATTTTTTTAGCAAACCGGGATGTTTTGGTGGCAATCCCGGAAAGCAGAGATACTAAATTCAAAGCCACGCGTTCTGCCGTAAGTATGCTGGCTGCTTTTCCTGAAACAGTTACCAGATTATTTCCCTTGAATACCCGACTACCTTCCTTCATCTTAGCTTGGAATTTTAAACCAGGATCCACGGTTTTAAATACCGCACAGGCTAAATCCACGCCACAAAGCAGGAAATTTTCTTGGGCAATAATTTTAGCTTTGATAGAAGTATTTTTAGGGATGCTTAGCTGGGTAGTAATATCTCCCCGGCCGATATCTTCGGCTAGTGCGCGTTTGACGATCAATTTTTGCTCTTGAGGGTCAAGCTTAAGTTTACTCTCAGACAAAAAGCATTTAGCGTAAGCCATTTTGAATTACCTCCAGCTTTTTGACCTGTTCCTGCATATCGATTAATTTATTTTTTTCCGCTTCCACGATCTCTTGAGGGGCGCGGGATGAGAAATTTTTATTGGCTAACATCGCTTCTTTGTTTTTAATTTCAAAAGTTAACTTATCAATTTTTAAGCCGACCTTCTTGCGCTGCTGTACAACATCTGCGATCCCCTCCAGCGGCATCACAATATGCAAATCCTTGAATACTGCCGCATATTGGTTATTTTGGGCAACATATTTATCGGTAAAAGTCAAGTTGTTGACCTTAGCTAAATTTTTTATGTAGCCGGCCAAGAGTTCCAGGGATTTATGAGTAAGCTTATTAGTAACCGTTAACCGGATATCAATGCGGCTGGCGGGATTAACCTCTAGTTCTGCGCGCATGTTTCTAATGGTATTAATCACCTCAAAAGCCAGCTCCATCTGCAATTCATCATGCTTATTGATCAGCTCGTGCTGCAGGTGCGGCCAATTTTGCTGCATAATTGAACCTTTGGCCCCCGGCAAACGCTGCCAGATCTCCTCGGAGATAAAAGGCATAAAAGGATGGATTAGCCTGAGATATTTTTCTAAAACTTTATACATCACTACCTGCGTTTGCTTTTGCTCAATTTGCGGTTTAATTAATTCCAGGTACCAATCGCAGAACTCATGCCAGAAGAATGAGTACAAGCGATTAGCTGCTTCATTGAATTTAAAGCTCTCCAGATCTTTCTCAACTTTACCTAAAGTAGTATAAAAACGGCTTAAGATCCAGCGGTTAACCATATCCAGTTGCTGGGCTTTAAAGAAAACGCACAGGTCCTCTTTTACTTCTTCAGGTTTAAGATTAATTAAAATAAAACGTGAAGCATTCCAGATTTTATTGGCAAAGTTCCTGCCTTGCTCAAACCTTTCTTTGGATAAATATATATCCTGGCCTTGGGTAGTGATTGAGATCAGGCTGAAACGCAAAGCATCTGTCCCGTACTCGGAGATAATCTCCAGCGGGTCAATGGCATTGCCTAGGGATTTAGACATCTTTTTACCTAGGCTGTCACGCACTGTGCCGTGGATATAGACATCTTTAAAAGGCAGCGCGCCTTTAAATTCAAATCCCGCCATGATCATGCGGGCCACCCAAAAAAAGATAATCTCCGGAGCGGTGACTAAAGCGGCGGTCGGGTAGAAATATTTTAAATCGGCATTTTCTTGGGGCCAATAAAAGGTAGCAAACGGCCAAAGCCAGCTGGAAAACCAGGTATCTAAAACATCCTCTTCCTGGGTTAAATTTACTGAGCTGCATTTAGGACATTTGTCAGGCTTTGTTCTGGAAACGATGATCCCAGCCTCCGGCTTTTTTGCCTGGCAATTTTTGCAATAATAAACCGGCATGCGGTGGCCCCACCAAATTTGCCGGGAGATACACCAGTCTTGAATGTTCTCCATCCAATTTAGATAAACTTTAGTCCAGCGGGCAGGATGAAATTTGATCTTTCCTTTTTTTACCGCGGCAATCGCCGGTTTAGCCAGAGGTTTAGTTTTTACAAACCACTGTTTGGATAAATACGGTTCGACAATCGTGTTGCAACGGTAGCAGTGGCCGGCAGAAAGCGTGTGCGCAACCACCTTTTCCAGTAAGCCTAATACTTTTAATTCTTCCAAGATTGCTTCTCTGGCTTTAAAGCGATCAAGCCCGGCGAATTTTTGCGCTAATTCATTCATTCTGCCATCCGGAGTCAGCACATTAATAAATTCCAGGCCGTATTTCTTACCTAAAACGTAATCATTAGGATCATGCGCAGGGGTAACCTTAACCGCTCCGGTGCCAAACTGCATATCAATTGCGCTATCGGCAATGATCTTTAGCGGCCGATTAATCAGCGGTAGAATTAAGTATTTACCGATATATTTTTTATAGCGCTTATCTTTAGGATTTACGGCTACGGCGGTATCACCGAGCATCGTCTCCGGACGAGTAGTGGCCAGCGTAATAAAATCCTGAGGGTTATCTTTTAACAGATATTTAAGGTAGTAGAGGCTGCCTTGCAATTCAATGTGGCTGGCTTCTTCGTCGCTTAAAGCTGTCTGGCAGCGCGGGCACCAGTTAATAATATAATGCCCCTGGTAAATCAGTTTTTTTTCATAAAGCCGGACAAAAACTTCAGTCACGGCCACAGAATAATCCTGGTCCATGGTAAAGCGTAGCCGCTCCCAATCGCAGGCGCAACCGAGTTTTTTAAGCTGGTTAATGATGGTTGAGCCGTAGAGTTGTTTCCATTCCCAGACCCTCTTGAGGAATTTTTCCCGGCCCAAATCCTGCCGCTTTAGCCCTTCTTTAATCAGGGATTTTTCAACCACATTTTGCGTGGCGATTCCGGCATGATCCGTACCCGGCATCCATAAGGCCTCAAACCCCTGCATTTTTTTATAACGGATGAGGATATCTTGCAGCGTGTTGTTTAAAGCGTGCCCCATGTGCAATATTCCGGTAACATTGGGCGGCGGGATAACTAGGCAATAGGGTAATTTATGCGCAGAGGCTTTGGCGGAAAAAAGATTATTTTGTTCCCAGATTTTATACCACTTATCTTCGGTATCTTTGGGATTATACTGTTTACTGAGCTCTTGAGTCATTACTGCTGCCCCCGTGCATCCTTGAGCAGCTTGTACTCCACGCTATCCACCAGAGCCTGCCAACTGGCTTCAATAATATTTTCATGAACACCGATGGTGTTCCAGATATCTTTTTCATCTTGAGATTGAATTAATACCCGCACCCGGGCGGCCGTGCCGGCTTTTTCATCCAAAACTCGCACTTTAAAATCCGACAGATGCATTTTGGCTAAAGTCGGATAAAAATCCTTCAGCGCCTTACGCAGGGCATTATCTAAGGCATTGATGGGGCCGTCTCCTTCGGCAGCGGTGTGCTCCTTAACCCCCTTAACTTTCAGCTTGATGATCGCTTCCGAGGTAATCTTATTATGCTGGCCTTTTTCAATAACTACTTTAAATCCCTCTAACTCAAAAAATTTTTTAAATTTCTTTAAAGATCTTTGCATTAATATCTGGAAAGACGCTTCCGCAGCTTCAAATTGGAAGCCTTGGTGTTCTAAAGTTTGCACTAATTCCAGAATTTTTTTGGTTTGGGGATCCGTCTTGGTTAAATCGTAGTTTAAGTCTTTGGCCCTTAACAAAATCCCGGTTTTACCCCCTAATTCAGAAACCAGAATTTTACGCCGGTTGCCGACTAAATGGGGATCCAGATGCTCATAAGTTAAGGGGTTTTTCATAATAGCGTTAATGTGCATCCCGCCTTTGTGGGCAAACGCTGAATCGCCGACAAAAGGCTGCTCATTCCTTAGCCGCATATTACTGATTTCGCTGACAAAATGTGAAAGATAGGTTAGCTGTTTTAGCTGGGCATCCGGAATACAGTTGATTTTTAACTTAATTTTTAAATTCGCAATAATCGCAATTAAATCCGCATTCCCACAGCGTTCTCCGTATCCGTTAATCGTCCCCTGGACCTGGTTGACTCCGGCCTCCACCGCAGCCAGAGAATTAGCAATCGCCACCCCAGAGTCATTATGGCAATGAATTCCTAAATCCCCCTTAATTTTTCCTTTAATCTCTTTGATGGTAGAACTTATCTGGCTGGTTAAAGCTCCGCCGTTAGTATCACAAAGGCAAACTGTTAGGGCACCGGCATCAACTGCTGCCGTTAAAGTTTTTAAGGCGTAATCTTTATTGGCACAGTAAGCGTCAAAAAAATGTTCCGCATCATAAAATACTTCGAATCCTTTTTTTGCTAAAAAATTAATACTGTCAAAAATCATCGCCAAATTTTCATCCAGCGTGGTTTTTAAAACCTCCGTCACATGAAAATCCCAGGTTTTACCGACAATGGTGATAACTTGAGCTTTAGATTTTAACAAAGCCAATAAATTACTGTCCTGACTAGCCGGGATATTTGGCCTACGGGTCATGCTAAAAGCTGCGATTTTAGAATTTTTAAGTTTCAAGCGGCTTATTTTATCAAAGAATTCCCGATCCTTGGGATTGGAACCTGGCCAGCCGCCCTCAATAAAATGCAGGCCGAACTTATCCAGTTCTTCCGCAATACGGATTTTATCCATCACCGAGTAAGATATTCCCTCCGCCTGTGAGCCATCCCGCAACGTAGTATCGTATAATTTTACCGTTCTCATAAATAACCCCTTGTCTACGAAGACACACCCGCGCAATTTGCGCTACCTAGCGCACACCGACGCAATATTCGCCGCCAGGCGAACACTGGCCAAATTCCACTAAGGGCCAGGTGCCCATTAGCGTCGGGTGCCTCCGCTAAGCGCGGGGTGCCTCGTCTATTTACTTAAACCAAAATCAGCGTGTAATTTCTTGACTGCCAGCTCAGCGTTCTTCTTCTTAATAATACAAGAAATACTGATGTCCGAAGTAGAAATCATTTCAATATTAATATTATTATCAGCCAAGGCTCCAAACATTTTTGCCGCCACGCCATGATGAGATTTCATGCCTACCCCAACAATGGAAACCCGCGCGATATCTTCGTCAAGCAAAACCTCTCCGCCGCCGATCTTTTTGGCTACCTTCTTAGCGATCTTACTGGCCTTGGAACAATCAGCCTTAGCAATGGTAAAAGATATGTCGGTTGAGCGGGTATGGCTTACGTTTTGCACGATCATATCCACGCTTACTCCGGCGGTAGCCAGATCTTTAAATAATTTTACGGCTACACCCGGTTTATCCGGAACTCCGCAAAGCGTAATTTTTGCTTCATTTTTATTTAAAGTTACCCCGCTAACCAAAACCTCTTCCATCTTTTTAACCTCCTTAATAATCATCGTTCCGGTTTTATTATTAAATGAAGAA